>JANXLV010000264.1 GCA_025355005.1 Myxococcales bacterium
TCTC
This sequence comes from Myxococcales bacterium, assembly GCA_025355005.1. Classification (GTDB taxonomy): domain Bacteria; phylum Myxococcota_A; class Polyangia; order Polyangiales; family Polyangiaceae; genus JANXLV01. The sequence goes on from JANXLV010000264.1 coordinate 5, forward strand.
CCCGTACCCCTTCTTCACCTTCTCCTTGATCAGCTTGTCGATCTCCGCCTGCGCCGCCGCCGCAGATCCAAACGACTTGGTCTGCGTCTGCCCGTTCGTTCCGATCCGGCCGAACGTGACGGTCATCTCCGCTTCGCTGCGGTCGACCTGCCAGAACTTGTTGCTCGTACCGTCGCTGAGCTCGAACCTTCGCATGGGAGCGCAGGATACCGACGACCCGAAGCTTCATCCAGCGCCGCGGCGGACCGGATGCCCGAGGTTCGTTCCCCGTTGAATCACGCTCCGACGGGGGCGGCTCCGAGGCCCGAGACATCGCGGAGCTGCGCGAGGGGCTGCAGGCCGAGGCGCGACTTTCTCTCGATGAGCTGGATCAGGCCGCGCGCGAGTGACGCGACGAACTCGGAGGCCAGCGAATAGTCGTGCTCCATGAGATCGAGGAAGCCGGCTGGCTCGCCGAGGAGTCCTTGGATCTTCGTCTCCGTGACTGCCGAATACCAGCGCGGCTTCCGCGCGATCGTGTCGACACCCCCGACCCCGGTGCCGGGACCATATTTGAACTTTCCGCCGGTCGCCGTCTCGCACGCGATCGTTCCGCGGGCGAGGATGAGCACGCTGGTCGAAGGATCGCCCACCTTCCAGAGCACGTGCCCCGGCTCGTAGCGCACCTCCTTGTACTTGCGACACGCGGCGGCGACCGCGTTGACGTTCGCGTGCATGAAACCGCTCTGCGAACGGAGGAAGAGGATTCGCTCCACGAGATCCATCGGCTCCGGCGAGATGATGGGCGATGGCTCCGGCGTGCTGCCGAGCGACTCGGGAGGGAGCTCCTGCAGATCGAAATAGAGCCGTTCCGCCGTGTAGCGAAGGGTCGCTTCGAGGAGCTCGAACTGGTCCTCCATCAGATCCAGGAGGACGTCCGCATCGAGCTCATACGCGCGCGTCTCGCCGTCGCAGGTGACGTCGTAGCTACCTTCGGTCTGCGCCACGATGTTGAGGAAACCGAGTGTCTGCGGCGCCGAGAGCTTTCCGAATGCTTCGCCGCCGCGCCGGAGCGTGACGCTGCCGTGGGTGATGAGATAGAGCGCGGGGACCGGCTGATTCTCACGCATGATGCTCGTGCCGGCCGGCCAGGTGCGCGGGACCAGCGCAGCGGCGATGATCTTGAGGACGGCGGGCGAGAGCATCGCTGCGACGGGGATGGACCGCAGATAGAGGATGCGCTTCGTGAGGTCGAGCGCTTCAGACATCGGTTCCTCGTCGCGAGACGGCGTGGTCGTTCGCGCGGGCTGCGAGCGCTGCGCCGAGCGCGGGATCCAGGACGAGGCCGTCGGCGGCCGCCTCATCGACGGCAAAGAGGCCAGCCTCCGCCGCGAAGAACGAGGCGACCGTCTGCGTCTCTCCCTTGCGCGACGTGAGGCTCCGCATCGTGGCCGGAAGGTCCGTCGCGAGCGCATGGCTCGCGCGCTTCGTTACGCCCGTCTGGGGAAGCTCTTCGGCGCGCTCGAGGCGCATTGCATCGGGAGCGTCGTCGACGAGGAGGAGCACGCTCTCGCGCAGCGGCGGCACCACGATGTGCTCGATGAGCTCACGGCTGCTCGCGCGGGTCTTCGCGCTGCGAGACCGGAGCCCGCGCTCGATCCGCGAAAAGCTCTCCTGCGGATGGATCAAGCCGAGGAGCGAGCACATTCGAGAAATGGCGTTCGCTTCCCCGTCCTTCAGCATCGACGTCAGGAGCTCGAACGTCGGCGTGCGGCGAGGATCGTCCTTCGGCACGAGCGATTCGATCGCGAGCCGATGCGCGAGATCGTCGAACGCGTCGCGGGCCGCGGCCTCACACTCGCGGGTGATCGATGCGTCGTCGATCCTGAGCTTCGGCTCCGCGCGTCGCAGTCGATTGAGCGCCCGCGCCATGCGCGTTTGAAGCATTCCGTCGCCGCTCGCGGCAGGAAGATTCTTGACGAGGATCGCGGCGGCGCTCTCGGGGTCGCGCCAATGACCCAGCGCGCGCGCGACGCCCCATCGTAGCTCCCTCGCCGCGCCGTGATCGCCGAGCGTCGCGGAGAGCGCCGCGAGGGCCGGCGCGCCGATCTCGGCGAGCGCCTCGCGCGCAGCAGCGGCCTCGCGGCGACCATCGAGCATCGAAGCGAGCAACGGAATGAAGCGCGGGCTGGCAACACGACCCAGCGCACGCGTCGCTTCCAGGCGGACCTCGGCGTCAGGATCTTCTGCGAGCGTGACGAGCGCGTCCTCGAACACGCGCGACGGCTCGAACGCCGTTGCTCGCGCAAGGGCGCAGCGGACGGTACGCGGGCCCGACATCAACGTCGCGATCTCACGCTCCGCTGCCTCGCCGACGAGGAGCCTGTGTCCCACGAGCGCCGCGAGCGCCGTTGCTCGCACCTCTGCTCCCGGAGCCTCGGTGACATCCGGCGACCCGGATTCGAGCAGCTTTCGCAAGAATGCTTCATCGGGGCTGACCGCCGTCCGCGCGCGCAGACATGCGGCGCGCACCTCCGCGTCGGGGTGCTGCGCGAGAAGGCGATCTGCGATCGGCACGAAGTCGCGCCGCTTCTCCGCCGTGAGGACGTCGAGCGCGCGCAGCACTATTGGCTTCGACGGATGATAGAGAACGAGCGCGGGGAGGAGGTGCGCGCGTTCCTGCGCGGCGAGAAGATCGAGCGCGCCGAGCACCTCCGGATCCTTCTGGCTGTTCAGCGCGCCGAAGAGCGCCTCGAGCGAGCTCAGATCGAGCTGCGGCAGCACGCCGGCGTCATCGATGCGTCCCTCTCGCAACGTCTCGCGAAAGAGATCCAGATAGGGCTTCTTCAGCGTCACCGCGACGACCAGCCACGCGCCCGCGAGGCACGCGATCGCGACGCCGAGCGCGCGCTCCCCACCGAACGCGAAGAGCGGGAGGAGTGCGAGCGATGCGACGAGCTGTCCACCGCGCTGTCCGATGAGATCGACGAGCGACTTCGCGGGTCCATTCGAAATCGGCACAAAAAGAAGCTCGCTCGTCGTCTTGTGGAGGGAGTGTCGCAACGTCCCGTCGACGCCGCGCACGAAGAGGGCCGCTGCCAGGACCGGAACGCTCGCGACGCCGAGCGCGCCGCCGAGAAGCAGGAACGGCATGATCGCGAGCGCGCGATTGACACCCAGCGACCGCAGCAAGAACCGAACACCGACGAGCTGCGTGAGGAGCGCGAGCGTGTTGAGCGCGATCGACACCGTCGCAAAGAAGCTGCCGAGGCGCGCGGCCGGGACGTGCGCCGCGACCGTGCTCTTGAAGAGGAAGTCACCTGCGGTGAGCGCGATGCTCGCCAGGAAGACCAGGAGGAGTACGCGCTTCTCGTAGGGCGCCGCGAGAAGCGTTCGCAGGTCGCCGCTGAACGATGCGCTCGCAGGCTGCGCCACAGCGCGACGCGGCGGAAGTGCGACGCCGGAGCCGGTGACCTTGTCGAGGCTTCGGCCTGGGCCGATGCCCGTGACGAGGAAGAGCAGCGCGCCGGCCAGGAGCAGCTGCTCCGGTGCGAGGGAGCTTGTCATGACGCGCGAGAGCCCGGCGCCGAGAAGCGCCCCGAGCACGGCGCCAGCGCCGACGAACCCGAAGAGCCGCTTCGCTTGCGCAACGGTGAGCACAGCGCCGATCGCCGACCACAACGTCCCGATGATCCACGCGCCGAAGACGCCCGGCCACAGGTAGAGCGCATAGAGCATCCACAGCGGCGTGGAGTGGCTCGCGCTCATCACGATCCAGAAACCGAGCGTGACGCACGCCCCGCCGATGAGCCCAGGCGCGACGCGGTTCTTCTGTCCCGCGTCCTTCGCGGGGCGCATGCCCACCCGCGCGACGATGATCGCGATGACCGCAAACATCGCATAGACCCACACGAGCCTGCTCGCGGGGACCTTCGCGAGGAAGAGCGCATCGCGCGCAGTCTCGAGCAGCGTGTGCGCCCCCGTCATACCGACGAGCGCGAAGAAAGCGCTGTAGACCGTGGTCCGCTCCTCCGCACGCACGTCGACTGCCCAGGCCATTGGACCAGCCTATCCAAATGCGGCGTCCTGCGTGAGGATGTGGAGCGCGTGCAGCCGGGCGAGAGCTCGACTTCACTCCGACGGCGCGTCGCTCGGTCCTGCATCCGTTGGTGCTGGCCGCGGGCAGCCGCTGCCATTGCAGTATTGGCTCGTGCTCTTCGTGGGGTTCGATGGGCAGCAGTAGTTCTCCACACACGTCGCCGGCGTGATGCACGAGAGGCCGTCACTGCAGTCGTCGTGTGAGAGGTTCGGATTGCAGCGATCGCCTTCGCGGCCTCCGTCGCATGCGGGGAGCAGCGCGATGGCTCCGGCGATCGCGAGGATGAGAAGAACGGTGCGCTTCATCGTGTTCTCCATGGCTCCTCAGAACCTGACCAGCATGGCCGCGATCACGCGCGTGTCCGACTTGACCAGGTCGGGTCGCCAGCCGAGCGGGCTCGCCGTGCTCGTGTAGCCGTCCGGTGACGTCACGCCGCCGTGACCTGCGAAGAACGGCTCCGCAGATTCGCGATGATTGAACTCCACGTCGAACGTGAGCTGCTCGCTCGGCATGTACTGGAAGCCGGTGGAGTAGTCGAACGCGTCGAACTTGGTTCCTGCGCTCGTGTCGAAAGCGCCCGTCGCGGCCTGCACGCCGAGCGGTTGAGGCGTGAGCGGGTTTGCGTTTCCTGTCGGCGTGAGCACCAGGTAGCGACCTGGGTTGTGCATCAGGCCGCCGCCGACGTTCCACGCGATCTTCCCGTCGAACAGCCAGATGCGGTTGTAGGCCATCGCGCTCATGAAGTTCTGATCGCAAGGCGTCTTCACGGTGCAGTTGCCCTCCGTGCCGGAGCCGCCCCAGGGCGTGACGCCGTTGCCCTGCTCGCCGCCGATGTCCGCCGTGATCGAGAACGCGGCGCGCTTGATGATCGCGTCGTTCGGAGTGTCGAGGTAGCGGAGGTTCACGCTGTTGTCCGAGTGGAAGCGAACGCGTCCGGTACTGTTCTGTGTGTCCCAGCCCATGTAGTCGTTCGAGAGCACGGAGAGCCACTCGAAGGGGCGGTAGTTCGTTTGCGCCCCGAACCCTGGCATCTCGTTGAACTTGCCATACGTCTGCCAGCCGTTGATGAGCCACGGCTCGATCTTCAGCTTGTCGGACGTGAAGATCTGGAGGCGGATGCCGTTGAAGAACCACGGCGTGTTGTCCGACGTGAACGACGGCAGGTACATCCAGTTCTCGAAGTTGTCGTACGAGAAGAGGCCCACGTACGACATGAAGATGCCGGCATCGAGGTTGATGCCGTTCAGCACGTCGAAGTGGTAACCGCCGTACGCCTCGCTCACGTAGCGGAGCGCGGTCTGCAGATCGAACTGGCCGTGGTTGGTGCTGAGATCGTTGCGCGGCACCAGCGTGGAGCGCACGCCAAACTGGGTCATCAGACGCGCGCGCGTGTTCTCGTAGTGGAAGTCCCCACCGAACCCGAGGAACGCGAGCGTGAACTCGTTGTCGCGCGCGAGCGCGGTGGAGCCGACGACGGTGTGATCGATCGGACGGTTGGTGCTCGCCGTGTAGTTCACGTCCAGGAGGAATTCCGGCGTGAAATAGGGCGTATCGAGGATCGCCTTGTGCTGACGGTTGTTGCCGTTCATCCACGTGAAGTCGCCGAACGCGAACGGCTCGGCGGCCTTCTCCTTCTCCTTCGCGGGCGGCGGCGCGGGCACCAGGGGTACCAACGTCTCGTCGGCATGTGCGACGCGAGCTGGCAGCACGATGAAGCACGCGCCGAGGAGCAGCGAAACGGAGAGACTGCGTTTCATGTGCGTGCCTGGAAGGTAGGCACGCGGCGTTCAAGAAGACGCAAAGACGGGCAGGCACCGCATCAAGAAACCATCATGATTGAGCAACTCCGACCTCAATTGAACCGTGGCGCTGGAGAGCGCGCGGTAGCGTATAGTCGCCGCCATGGGTGAGAGGCCCGATCCCGACGAGCTCCTTCAGCGCGTCAACCGCGAGGAGCGCGACAAGAAGCGGGGAAAGCTCACCATCTTCTTCGGCGCCGCGCCGGGCGTCGGCAAGACGTTCACGATGCTCGAGGCCGCGCGGACCGAGATCACGGAACAGAACCGCGACGTGGTCGTGGGCGTCGTGGAGACGCATGGACGCTACGACACCGGCGCGCTCCTCATGGGGCTCACCATCTTGCCGCGGCGCGAGAGCGTTCATCGCGGCGTGAAGCTCGAGGAGCTCGACATCGACGCGGCGATCGCGCGACATCCGAGCGTCATCCTGATCGACGAGCTCGCGCACACGAACGCGCCGGGCTGCAGGCACAAGAAGCGCTGGCAAGACGTCGAGGACCTGCTCGCGGCCGGGATCGACGTCTTCTCGACGCTCAACGTCCAGCATCTCGAGAGCCTGAACGACGTGGTGCGCGAGATCACGCACGTCACGGTGCAGGAGACCGTGCCCGACGCCGTGTTCGACACTGCGTACGAGGTGCGCGTCGTGGACCTGCCGGTCGATGAGCTCCTGGAGCGGCTCCACGAGGGCAAGGTCTACATCCCGGAGCAAGCCACGCGCGCGCGCGAGCACTTCTTCCGCGAAGGCAACCTCATCGCCCTCCGCGAGCTCTCCCTTCGCCGCACGGCCGAGCGCGTCGAGGCGAAGATGCGCGGCTACAAGGAGGCTCACGGGATCGAGGAGGCGTGGCACACGGGCGAGCGTGTGCTCGTGTGCATTTCACCGAGCCCGCACTCCGCGACGCTCATCCGGGCGGCGCGGCGCATGGCGGGGAGCCTTCATGCGGAGCTCGTCGCCGTGTGGGTGGAGACGCCGGCGTCGATCCGCCTGACGACGGGCGATCGCGAGCGGCTCGCGGCGAACATGCGCCTGGTCGAGTCCCTGGGTGGTGAGGCCGTGACACTGCGAGCGGAGGATCCAGCGACGGAGACGGTGCGCTATGCACGCAAGCGCAACGCCACGAAGATCGTCGTGGGCAAGCCGACTCACCCGCGCATCCTGGACATCCTTCGGCCGTCGTTCCTCGAACAGCTGGTGCGGAAGAGCCGCGAGATCGACGTGTACGTGATCTCCGGTCAATCCGCCGCGGAGGATCGGCGCGGGCGACAGGAGGAGGAGCGACAGGCGAAGCCGCGTGGGCCAGGTCCGTCGGGCTACATCGCAGGCGTCGCGACCGTCGCCGTGGCGGGTGCGCTCGCGTGGCTCGTCTTCGGTCGGGGAGAGCTGACGGATGTCGTCATGGTGTTCTTGCTGGGCGTGGTGCTCGTGTCGATGCGCTTCGGGTATGGGCCATCACTTCTGGCGGCGGTCCTCAGCGTGCTCGCGTTCGACTTCTTCTTCGTGCCGCCTTACCTGAGCTTCGCCGTCTCCGACCTGCACCACATCCTCACCTTCTCGGTGATGTTTGCGGTCGCGTTCGTGGTCAGCAATCTCACGAAGCGAATTCGTGATCAGGTCGATCTTGCGCGCGCGAGGGAGACGCGCACGGCGAGCTTGTTCGCGCTGAGCCGCGAGCTCGGCCCGCTGTCTTCGGAGACCGAGCTCCTCACGGTCGCGGCGCGCCACATCCGGGAAGCGTTCGACGCCCAGGTGGCCGTGCTGCTGCCGCACGAGGCCGCGGGCCTGCGGATCGCCATGGCGGACCCTGGCACCATCGAGGAAGGCGACCGCGACATCGGCGTCTGTGAGTGGGTCTCGGACAACAAGAAGCCGGCAGGCGCTGGCACCGACACGTTGCCGTCCGCGAGACCGCTGTGTCTGCCGCTGCGGCGTGAGCGCGGGCGTGCCGGCGTCTTCGCCCTCTATGCGCGGGAGCCGGAGTCTGCTGCGGCGCGCTCGCCCGAGGAGCTCTTGCTGCTCGAGACGCTCATGGGCCTGCTCGCGGCGGCGCTCGAGCGCGTCGTCCTGGCCGAGGAGTCGCGGAGGGCGCGCGTGCGTGCGGAGACCGAGCAGATGCGGAACGCGCTACTCAGCTCGGTATCGCACGATCTGCGGACGCCGCTGGCTGTCGTCACGGGCGCCACGAGCACCCTGCTCACGAATCCACCGAAGGACGAGAACGTCAGGCGCGAGCTCCTGGAGACCGTACACGAGGAGGCGCAGCGCCTTGACCGCCTCGTCCGCAACCTCCTCGACATGACGCGTCTGGAGGCCGGCGCGTTGAAGGTGCAAAAGAACCTGGAGCCCGTCGAAGAGGTCGTGGGCTCGGCGCTGGAGCGACTGGAGAGCAGGCTGCGCGCGCGCGAGGTGACGACCGACATTCCATCCGAGCTCCCGCTCGCTCCATTCGACTCGGTGCTCATCGAGCAGGTCTTGATCAACCTGATCGAGAACGCACTCAAGTACTCGCCAGAGGCCTCGCCCATCGCGGTCTCGGCGCGCGCGACGGAGTCGCACATCACCGTCAGTGTCAGCGATCACGGGCCCGGCATCCCGAAGGACAAGACCGAGCGCATCTTCGACAAATTCTACCGCGTGCGCGAGGGCGAGGGCGGTGGCGCGGGGCTGGGCCTCACCATCTGTCGTGGCATCGTCAACGCCCATGGCGGTCGCATCTGGGTGGAAGCGCGGGTGGAAGCGCCAGATGGCGGCGGGGCACGCTTCTCATTCACGCTTCCCCTTGCCGACGCCGAGCCCAGGTCACAGAGAGAGAACGACGACACATGACCGAGCCCGTGATCTTGCTGGTCGAGGACGAGAAGCAGATGCGCAGATTCGTGCATCTTGCACTCTCTGCGCAGGGCTACAAGGTGGTCGACGCGGAGAGCGGGACCCTTGCGCTGCAACAGGCGGCCGCGCACGTCCCTGATCTGGTCCTGCTCGACCTCGGGCTTCCAGACATGGATGGCTTCGCGGTGGTCACGCGCCTGCGCGAGTGGTTCACGGGCCCCATCATCATCGTCACCGCGCGTGATCAGGAGTCCGAGAAGGTGAAGGTGCTGGACGGCGGCGCGGACGACTACATCACGAAGCCGTTCGGCGCAGAGGAGCTCTCCGCGCGCATCCGGGTCGCGCTCCGCCGCAACGCGCGCTCACCGAGCGACCCGAAGAGCGCCATCATGACAGTAGGCAACATCAAGCTCGATCTCGGTCGCCGCCTTGTCTTCGTGAACGAAGCGGAGGTCCATGTCACGCCGATCGAATACAAGCTCCTCACCGTGCTGATGAAGCACGTGGACAAGGTCCTCACGCACAAGCAGCTCCTCGATCAAGTCTGGGGCCCGGGCCACGCCCACCAGATGCAGTACCTGCGCGTCTACATGACGCAGCTACGCCGAAAACTGGAAGAAAACCCCGCCCGCCCAAAGCACCTGGTGACCGAACCAGGAGTCGGCTACCGCCTACGGACCGAGTAATACAGCTCGGGAGAGCTCCGCATGGTGAGCGATCTCAGCGATGGCTCAGCGCCTTGTGGCCCTCGAGGTACTTCGTGAGCTCGTTCACCGTGGTGTGGGGGCTCGTATTCTTCGGGCGACACGCGGACGCCGGCTGGTCATCGCTGCACGTGTGGCTGACCCAGACGCAGGAGCCGTACTGCGGTGCGCCGTTCACCTTCGCGCAGCGGAGCTTCTGCTGACAGGAGGAGAAATCGCACTCGTGCGTGTAGTCCGTCCCGTAGCGCATGGTGGAGAGCGGCGTGTTGCGGGCCTGCGCAGCGAAGAGGTTCGTCCGGCACTTGTCGAACCACGCCGGGTCCTTGTTCGCGTTGCACAGGAAATCAGCGGCGACGTCCTTGAAGTCGGCCTCGGAGGAGCTCGCGTCGATCGGCTTCGTGGACGGGAAGGCATAGAGGCTCGTCGCCATTCCTTTCGCGCAGGAGCCGTCCTCCGGGTAGTTGCAGAAGAACTTGTAGTGCCCGAGTCCATACTGGAAGCCCGTCTTCGGGTCGGCCCATACGCCGGCGTACGGAGCGTCTTGCGGCTTCATGCGAACGCACGCGCCAGTGGAACAGGCGGGCGTGAGCCCCGCGGCGAATGATTTCTCGTTCTTCGCGGCAGGCGCAAGATTCGGCGGCAAGAATCCCGGGTCGTTCGGGTACCAGCGACCATCACTCATGAGGACCTGGAAGCTCGAGCCCGTGAGCGCACCAGAGACGGGCAGCTTCCACTCGGCCGAGAGCGCAGGGGCGAGCGTCGCGCCGCCGTTGCAGCCATTGAGCGTGACGTGCGGATTTGCTGCGCGATCGAAGTGGCTACCGAGCGCGGCGAGATTCGACGGGACCAGCGTGCGATCCTGCGCGGCCGAGCCTTCGAGGAGAGCGCCGAACGGGGACGAGTGCCCGAAGAAGTGAAGCGACCCGATCTTCGTGAACCGCGACATCGCCGCGATGAGCTTGGCGGAGGTGAGCGTGCTCAGATCGGCGAGCGACACGCCCGCACCGAATGGGTTCGTGGTGACGATGGAGGCACCCGTGCTGCTCACGGCTGCGGCGGAGTCGGCGGACGTCACGAACAGGACGATCTGGTCCTTTGGATGGAGCTGCGCGATCCGTCTGGCCTTCGTCATGGCCGCATAGAGCGGCAACGTGTGCAGCTCATCGGAGTCGCCGACGAGAAGGAGGTGCGAGCGAACGTTCAGATCGATCTTCGCCGTTCGGTCGAACGATGCAACGAGGTTGTCTCCACTCTCCTCGGTCGTGTTGTCCTCCGCGCTCGATGCGCACCCAAGAAGGGTGCTCATTGCGAGCATGACGGCGATGGCGGAGGTTCGGACGAGAGCGGAAAGGTTGGAGGAGCGCACGACTACTTACATGTGCACCATGCGCGCCAGGCCGTTCACCGCAGAAAGCTGCCGTATTGCGGTCCTCGACGCCGCTCATGGATCGCGGTGGGTGGATCAACCGCGTCCCGTCCCATCATCGGCGTGACCCGAGAGCGACAGCCCTTGGCTACAGTTGGGGCAAGCCGCGCGTTGCGCTCAACCACTCCTCCCAGGCCGCAAAATCCCCGCCCAATCGCTTCACGAGCTCATCACGCGCAGCATCCGGCAAACGCACGAACGTCCCCTCCGCCGACGCGAGCAACTCCCCCGTCTCCTTGTTGACGAGCGTGCCCTTCATCTCCATCAGCCGACGCGCGTCGCGCACGAGCTCCCCCGTGGCAAGCAGCACCTTGTCGAGCGGCGCGGGGCGCACGAACCGCACGCTCAGCTTCGCCGTCTGCACCCAGCGATCGTGCAAGAACGCAACGCGCCCGATGGTCTCGTCGAGGACCGCGGTCACGATGCCGCCGTGGAGCACTCCGGGCCATCCCTGCTGCCACTCGCGGGGGTTGAGCTCGCTGTAGATGCGCTCGCCGTCGTCCGTGAACTCCACGCCCAGCCCGTGCGGGTTCTCGGTGCCGCACACGAAGCAAAGCGCAGAGCCAGGTTGCCTTCGACGTTCCCGGAGCTTCATTTCCTGCGTGTTCTTACCCCAAATCCCGGTGCACGGCGACGCGCCCTTCGCGTAGCATCGGTGAACCATGTCCACCATGAAGATCGCTCCCGGCAACGTGGTCCGCATCGAGTACGAGATCCGCATCAAGGGAGGGGACGTGATCGAGTCGTCGGCGAAGGCGGGCCCGCTGACGTACACCCACGGGGACGGTACGCTGCTCCCCGCGCTCGAGAAGCGGCTGGACGGCTTGAAGGCTGGCGAGAAGCTCGAGGGCGAGATCCCGTCGAGCGAGGTCATCCCGCCGGAGGACACGCTGCCCATCCGCGAGATCCCGCGGCGTGAGTTCCCGGGCAAGGCGGACGTGAAGGTCGGCTCGATGTTCGAGGCGCAGACCGCGACGGGCGGAACGATCAACCTGCGCATCATCGAGGTCGACGACGAGGTCATCAAGGCGCGCTTGCTCCCGCCGCTCGCAGGCAAGGATCTGGAGTTCAAAGTGCGCGTGATGCGCATCGAGGATCCGGTGAATCACCTGGTGTCCGTCGTGACGAAGCCACCGCCGCCGCTGCCGGCGCGCGCGGTCAAGATCGAGCTCGAGATCGATCCGGATCCGGATTCCGAGGCGAAGCTCGAGGCTGTGCCGGTTCGAAAGTCGGAGGCGAAGGTGGAGACTGCTTCGAAGGCACCATCCGCGCTCAAGGTCGAGGCAGAGAAGCCTGCGTCCGAAGCGAAGGTCGAAGCCGCGAAGCCTGCGTCAGAAGCAAAAGTCGAGGCCGCAAAGCCCGTCGAGACGAAGGCGGACTGAGCCTCGACCTACCGCGTCTCCTCGTACGTGAGCTCGAACCGCGCGAGGTATTTCCGTAGGCGGTCGGCGTCGTTCGTCGACGTGCGCGACTTGCGTGACTCTGCGAAGAGCACGCGGCCCGCGGCGGACAGGCTGCGCTCTCGCGTGCAGACGCGAAGCACCTCCTCCAGCTGCGCGCGATCGAAGAGATCCAGCGCGCGTGCGCGACGCGCTCCGAGCACGCGGTCCACGCGCCCTTCGCGAGGACCTCCCGAGGCCTCATCACCCGCGCTGAACGCAGCGCAGAGCCGCGCGATCTCGTCTGTGACTACTGGCTCCGTGATCCGACCGCCTGGCGCCAGCGTCGCCATCCGCGTGACGCTCGCGTTCAGATCGCGGAAGTTGCCGGGCCACGTCGCGTCCTCGCTCGCGGCGAACACCAGGTAGGCGGCGCGCGCCTCGCGGCTCATCGTGACCTGTCTCCGAAAGAGGCGCGAGGCCTCGTCGAGCTCGAAGTCCAGGTTCGGTGGCAGGTCCTCTCGGCGCTCCGAGAGCGGCGGCAAGCGGAAGGTCCAGAGGTCGATGCGCGCGAGCAGATCAGGCCTGAATTTCCCCTGCGTGGCGAGCTTCGGCAGCTCCTTGTTGGTGCCGCACAAGAGCTCGAAGTCGCTCTTCACCTCGCGGTCCTGGCCCATCGGGTAGAAGACCTTCTCCTCGATCGCGCGAAGGAGCATCGCCGGCTCGTCCGCGCCGAGCTCGCCGATCTCGTCCAGGAACAGCGCGCCGCCATCCGCGCGGCGCAGGAGTCCTTCGCGCGCGGCGAGCGCTCCGGTGAACGCTCCCTTCGCGTGTCCGAACAGCGTGCTCATCGCGGCGTCGCCACGGAGCGTGGCGCAGTTCACCTCCACGAACGGTCCGCTCAGGCGACGCCGCTCCTTCTTCACCTCGTAGATGCGCTTCGCGAGCTGACTCTTGCCGGAGCCCGTGGGCCCGAGCAGCAGGATGGGCGCGCTGGATGCCGTGGCGACCTCACCGATGCGCTCAATGGTCTGGTTGTACGCCACGCTCTTCGTCGCGATGCCGGCCTTCAGGTGCGCCTGGGCGGTCTTTCGCTCCTTCTCGAAGCGCGAGGCGAGCCGGTCGTAGCGCGAGAGATCGAGATCGATCACCTGCGCCGATCCCGGGTGCCCCTTCCCCGCCCTGCCACGCGGCGGCGACGTCTGCAGCAGCTTGCCGGGGAAGTACCGCGCCTCGGTCAGGAGAAAGAGACAGATCTGCGCGACGTGCGTGCCGGTGGAGATGTGGACGAAGTAGTCCTCCTTCTCCGGCTCGAACTTCATGCGCTGCGCGCAGTCCATCAGCCTGGAGAAGACTTGCTCGAAGTCCCAGGGGTCAGTGATACCGAGCTCTGTGCGCACGACCTCCGTCTCGGGTGACACGGAGCGAAGGTCCGCGATCACCTCGTCGGCGAGGTGTGTGTGCTGGGGCTCCATGAACAGCACCAGGCGATCCACGACGAAGTCGTCCTGTCGGCACAGGTCCACTGTGGGCCGCCAGCGCTCCCAGCGGTTCCCTGCGCGCCCCGCATCCAGCTGGGTGCCCAGAAAGCCCAGGACGACCTTTCGCCGCTTCATATCCTGCAGGATACATATTATCTACTTGGCGCGCCCCAGGTTCCGCGATTCGCTTGAATTGCGCGGTTTGCGGCCAGCACCTGCGTCGGTACGCTGCGTGCACTTCCTCGAGGAAAGGAAGTGAGTCATGGTTGAGATCATTCAAACCAACGGTTCTCCCATCAAGGCCTGGGTCTCCGGTGTGCCCTTCGAGCAGGAGGCGCGCGCGCAGGTCGCTCGGGTCGCGGAGCTTCCGTTCATCTTCCGCCACGTCGCGGTGATGCCGGACGTGCACGCGGGTATCGGCGCGACCATCGGAAGCGTCGTCGCGACCACGAAGGCGATCGTGCCGGCGGCGGTGGGCGTGGACATCGGGTGCGGGATGATCGCGGCGCGCACGTCGCTCACGGCGTCCGAGCTTCCGGACGACCTGCGTCCGCTCCGCAACGCGATCGAGCGGGCGGTCCCGCATGGTGGTCCGGGCCTCCGCGGTTCGTGGTGTGACCGGACGCCGGAGCACGTGAACGCGGCGTGGGCAGAGCTCGCGCCGGCCTACGAGAAGATCACTGCCAAGCACCCGAAGGTGAAGCACGACTACCTGGCGGTTCATCTCGGCACGCTCGGCACGGGAAACCACTTCGTCGAGCTCTGCATCGCGGAGGACTGTTCCGTGTGGATCATGCTGCACTCCGGCTCGCGCGGGGTGGGTAACCGCATCGGGAGCTACTTCATCGAGCGCGCGCGCGAGGAGATGATGCGGCTCGACCGCGCGCTTCCGCACCGCGACCTCGCGTACTTCGAGGAAGGTACGACGGGCTTCGCCGACTATGTCGAGGCGGTGTCGTGGGCGCAGGCGTACGCGGCAAAGAACCGTGAGCTCATGATGACGAACGTCGTCACGGCGCTCGCGCGCTCGAACAAGCTGCCGGCGTTCACGCTCGACCAGAAGGCGGTGAACTGTCACCACAACTACATCTCGCGCGAGAACCACTTCGGCGAAGAGGTGTGGGTGACGCGCAAGGGCGCGGTGCGCGCGCAACGTGGCGAGCTCGGGATCATCCCGGGAAGCATGGGCGCGCGGTCCTTCATCGTCCGCGGAAAGGGAAACGCGGAGTCGTTCTCTTCGTGTAGTCACGGAGCGGGGCGCCTCATGTCCCGCACGCAGGCGAAGAAGCAGTTCACGGTGGAGGATCACAAGAAGGCGACCCTTGGTGTGGAGTGCCGCAAGGACGCCAGCGTGATCGACGAGACGCCGATGGCCTACAAGTCCATCGACGCGGTGATGGCGGCGCAGGACGATCTCGTCGAGATCGTGCATACGCTCCGCCAGGTGGTGTGTGTGAAGGGATGACGGAGATGAGCGCTGACATGCTCGAGATCGACGGTTCGTATGGCGAGGGAGGGGGGCAGGTGCTGCGTTCGGCGCTCACCCTCTCCCTCGTCACGGGGACGCCATTCCGCATCACGAAGATCCGCGCGGGCCGCGGTCGTCCGGGGCTCTTGCGACAGCACCTGACGTGCGTGAAGGCTTCGTGCGAGATCTCCGGCGCGGACGCTGACGGCGCCGAGCTGGGTAGCCAGACGCTCACGTTTCGTCCATCGGGCCCCGCGTCCGCGCGCGGTGGCTCGTACACGTTCGCCGTGGGCTCGGCCGGCAGAACGTCGCTCGTGCTTGCCACCGTGATGCTCCCGCTGCTCCTCGCGAGCGGTGAGAGCGTGGTGCGCCTCGAAGGCGGCACGCACAATCCGCTCGCGCCGCCGTACGAGTTCCTGGTGGAGGTGCTGTTCCCGCGGCTGCACGAGCTCGGATTTCGCATCGGCGCGACGTTCGAGCGCGCGGGATTTTTTCCCGCTGGCGGCGGGTCGTTCACCGTGACGCTGGGCTCGGGGGCGCTGCTCGAGCCGCGGGCAGCGTCGTGGCTCACGCGCGGAGAGCTCACGCTATCGGGGGCGGTCGTGCTTGCGAACGTCGGGGACCGCATCGGCGGACGAGAGAAGATCGCCCTCGCTGCGAGCCTCGGCATCGATCGCGACGCGGTCACCATCAAGGAGGTCCCGTCGCCCGGTCCCGGCAATGCGGTGATGGCGCGCGCGACCCGGAACGGGCTCACGCACGAGCTCGTGACGGCCTTTGGCGAGCGCGGGAAAACATCCGAGACCGTCGCGGAGGACGCGGCGGCACAGATGAAGAAGTACCTCGCATCCACCGCGCCCATCGGCGAGCACCTGGCCGATCAGCTGCTGGTGCCGCTCGCCCTCGCAAAGGGAGGCACGTTCCTGACCCACGTAAAGAGCATGCATCTTACAACCAATGCATGGGTGCTCTCGCGCTTCCTCGGAGACGTGGTGACGTTCGCGGACGAAGGCAACACCACGCGTGTGGAAGTTCGCCCGCGCCCGTGACTCCGCACACGACAGCTACTCGCTGCCGCCGCCGATCTCGAACTCGCGCACGGTCTTCAGCGTCTCCTGCACGCGCTCTTCCAGACGCGACTGTTGCAGCGCTCCGGTCACCTCGATGATGACGACCGTCACGTTGTCCACGCCGCCGCGTTCGTTCGCGAGCGCGACGAGCGACTCGACCGCACCTTCCAGCTGGCCGCCGACCTTCTCTGCGATCTCGGCGTCCGTCACGTTCACCGTCAGACCGTCCGAGCAAAGCAGGACACGGTCACCGTCGCGCAGTGTGAGCGCGCGCTGCGTGACGGACACCTCGTCCTGCTTGCCCACCGCCTGCAGCACGACGCTCTTGGCCCGCGATTTCTTGGCCGCTTCAGCCGTCATCAGCCCCTGATCGATCAAGACCTGCACGTGCGTCTGATCCTTCGTGAGCTGCGTGAACACGCCGTTTCGGTACAGGTACGCGCGACAGTCCCCGACCTCGGTGACGTACGCGACGGCATCCTGCACGAGCACCGAGACGACCGCCGCACCCATGCCCGCGCGCTGGGGCTCCGTGGCCGCGTCGATCACCTTCTTGTTCGCATGCACCACGGACGCCGCGAGCGCTTCGCCCGGATCCGCGTGAAGGCCCGCGTTCACGTACTCGCGGATCGACGCAACGGTGAGAGCGCTCGCGACCTCGCCCGCGTTCTCGCCGCCCATCCCGTCGGACACGGTGATGAGGATGCCTTTCGCTCCGACCTCCATGCTGGACGCGGTGGCGAGCTCCGTGTTCTCCGTCAGGTCCACGAACAGGAAGCAGTCCTCGTTGTTCTTGCGCACGACGCCCACGTCGGTGATGCCCCACAAGCCAATCTCGACGGTGCCGAGCTGGCCCATCGGCCCAGGCGCGCTGAGGCTCTCGACCGGCACCGCGGGGCCGACATATGGAGCGGCAGGCGCAGCGGCAGGCGCAGCGGCAGCGGGGGGCGCAAGGGGCGCAGGGGGGGCAGGGGGGGCAGGGGGGGCAGCGGCAGCGACGGTCGCAGGCGGCGGCTCGGACTGTACGAGCGGTCCGAGCGGCGGCGGCGGTCCCGGATGGACGGGGACGACGGAGGCGCTCGGCGGCGCGCTGCGCTTGGAGATCGGGCCGGGTGAAGCAGCGCGTCCTGCGCTTGCTGCGCGCGCCCCCGGAGGAGGCATGCCCGGAACGCGCGTCGAGAGGCGCGGGCGCGGTGATGCACGCGGGCTTGGCGGCGATTCGTCGGGCGCGGGGTTTGGTTGATCGGCGGGCAACTTTGGAGCGTCCGCGCGTGGCAGTGTCTTGGGCTCCGGTGCTGCGGGGCTCGGCTGATCCGGCGATGGCGGTGGTGCGATCGCGAGGGGCAACGTCCGAGGCTCGGCGCCTGGCTCCGTCACATGCGGCCGCTGCTCGGAAGGGGGAGCAAGTCCAGGTGGTCCTTCGATCACGCCGTGCGCGACGAGGCGGCTCACGATATCCGCGACTTGCTCCTCGCCGAGGCCACTTATCGCGGACAGCTCCCGCAGTGAGAGCGGCCCGTCGATGCGCGAAAGGATGTAGCCCTCATCGGGGGCGAGGCGGAGATCACGCACGTCAACCGCGCGTGGCTTGATGGCCTTCAAGTCCCATATTTCCGAGGGCAGACCCACTAGCTTCTAGCCTATCCTGTAAGCCTGCCGCGCGGTAGCCTCTCGATGTAGAGGTCCACATTGACCGGAGACCCACGACGCGACTAAGACGACTCGACCGGTCGGCGGATTCCGCCGTCGGTGTGTGGCGTGGTAGCCAAGTGGTTAGGCAACGGTTTGCAAAACCGTCATACGTGGGTTCGAATCCCATCCACGCCTCAGGTGTCCTCAGGCGCCACGCTCGCACAAACCTCACGGTGTGCTTGAGCATCCGGGCGCCGGGACCAGCGAGATTGTATCGGCTTGCTCGGTGTCGGGTGGTGCGCTACGCCGTGTCTCATGCAGCTGTCGCCCGAATGGTCCGAGCTCCTCGCGAAGTACAAGGATGATCACCAGGATCCGATGAACCAGAAGTGCCACGCTGTTGGCATTCCGCTCATCGCCGCGTCGATCCCGCTTGGATTCACCGTCGTCGGGCTCCCGCTCGCTGCAAGCATGTTCACTGTCGGCTGGACCTTCCAGTTCGTCGGCCACGTGTTCGAGGGGAAAAAGCCGTCGTTCGTCGAGGACAAGCGCGCCCTCGTCGTCGGCCTCCTGTGGTGGGCGGAGAAGGCCGGCATCACGACTCTGAAGACGTCCGGGCCTGCGTCGACCAAGGGCGAGACGCACCCGAGCAGCACCGCGCACGCGACTCAGCCAAACTGACGGGGTACACTGAGCATGTGAAGATGCTCCCTGCCCCTGGCGGACGACACGTCGCGATCGCTGCCGCCGTCGCGCTGCTTGCGCTGCTTGCGCTCGGTCCCCTCGCCGCGTGCACGACCGACACGACTGTGATCCCGAGCGCGTCCTCCGAAGGAGGTGTGGTCGGCGATGGCGGAAGCACTGGCCCCACCACGGACGCCGGATCCGTCGTCGTCACGTTGCCAGACGGAGCAACTGTCGTGGTGGACTCCGGCAAGGGCTCGGGCCCCGGTGATCCGGCGTTCGGCGCCTCGTCCGGCGGCTCCGGTGGAGCCGTGCCTGTGGCGGGTGTGACGATGACAGCGGGCGCCATCACGTACCGCCTCATCGTGCCCGCGAGCTACGCTCCGGCTACCCCGAATCCATTCCTCCTCGTGTACAGCGGCACCGAGGGCGGCTCCGTGATGACCATGAACCTGCAGAGCGTGGGTCCATCCACCGGAACCGGCGGCTTCATTCGCGCCGTGCTCGATGGCGTGACGTACAACGCCGACGGCAACGCGGGCGCGACGGTGCTCGACGAGATACGTGCAAAATACAACATCGACAACGATCGCACCTACCTGCTCGGAGAGTCGGCCGGCACCACCGCGGCGCTGAAGCTCGGCTTCCACATCCGGCAGTCGTATTTCGCGGCGTACTGGGCGAACGACATCAACGCGTCCGACACGCCCGGAGCCACGGCGACCACCCTGGGCTTCGCGCCCAACGGACAGGTGGGTCCGGGCGGCGACTTCACCGACGCAAACAGCGTCATCGCTGCCATGAAGACGGCCGGGTACATCGTGCCCACGCCTGCTCCGTATGCTGGCGCGGGCGCCGGTACGCACGGCGACCAGAACCAGTTCATCGCTGCAATCACCTGGTTCCCGGGCAAGTCCCGCAAGTGAGCCCGCCTGCCGAACCGGGCCTGTTTCTGCGTACAAACTGAGTATTTCCGGTTCTGGCCTGCCTCCGGGTATCATTGGAGTTGGTTCCGATGCCGGATGACGAGATAGAGGAGACGGCGACGGGGACAGGTCCCATCCCCGCGGCCCACCCTTCCATGGAGGAGGAATTCCCGACGTCCATCACGACCTCGCCCGTCGCGGCCGCGGAGCAGTTGCTCGAGGACGGCCCGACCGGCGTCACGCGCTCACCCATCGACAGTGGCAGCGCCGCAGAAGAACAGCCGGTGCCCGTGACGATCTCCGCGGCGTCCGAGCCTCCCTCCACCGAGCAAGCATCGGAAGATGCACCGACGGGCATCGCGAAGGCGCCATCGCGACCGGAGGCGCCGGAAACGGAGGCACACGCAGCGGACGACGATGGACCGACCAGCATCTCGCGCGTCGCGCTCGACGACGACTGGGAGGGCCCCGCCACCGCGGACGCGCCAGGCCCCGAGAATGATCCTCAGGAGGACGGACCGACCGGCGTCACGAAGGTCGATCTGCCGCCGCCCGATGAGGTGCCGACGGGACGCTCCGCGCGCCCCGCGGGTGTCGTCGTTCCTGGCGTGCGCAAGGCCGGCCCGGCCGCGGGTGCCCCGGCCACGCAGCCCACTCCGTCGCCCAGCGCGAAGAAGCCTCTGACGCAGGACCCCGAGGAAGACAGCGTCGTCACGCTGCAGAAGGCCGTACCGGACGGGAACGACGACGAGAGCATTGCTACCGTCCAGGCCAACGCGAGGCATCTCGCGACCGCGAAGATTTCACCGCCCGCGAAGACACCCACGCCTTCGAAGACAGGGTCCGTTGGAAAGCTTCCCGCCGCGAGCCCACCGCCGCGGCAAAAGCCGACCGCGTCCGACATCTACGACGTCGACGACGACAAGACCGAGCGTCGCGACATCCCTTCCGAGGAGATCAACCGCGCGATCGCCCGCGCCAAGCTGGAGCCCGTCAACATCTCCGAGCTCCCGGACGAGTCACCCACCGCGCGACGCGCCGACCTCGCGATCACGCCGAAGACCGGCGTGCGCGCTGCGACGACACCGGTCGTGGAAGAGGAGTCGGACCTGGCGACCGAGACGGACCTTGGTCCCATCGTGCGCCGCTCGCTGGGCGACAACGTGGCGCGTCCGCCCTACAACAGCGAAGCGGACAGCGTGATCACCGAGCCGGCCATCGACAAGGAGAGTCGGGTCCCGCGCACCACGAACCTGATGAGCTCGCCCGTGCCGCGAACGACGCAGCAAGGCATGCCGCCGCCTCCGCCGCGACCGCCAGAAAACTCGCTGGGCACCGACTCGTACACGTTCCAGGGAGGCGCGGGCGAGCTGCAGGCCGTGATCCCGATGACAGCAGCGCCGAAGGCGTCGTCAGGTCCGCCGCCGCCGATGTCGAACCCGCTCATGCGATCTGCCGCGGGCGCTCCGTCCACCCAGAGCATGGCGATCCAGCAGCTGCCCGCTGGATACTCGCAGCCACCGCAACCGCCTTCGTCCGGACAGCAGCAGCAAGCAGCCATGACGTTGCAGTCCGCCGCAATGCTGCCCACGGCGCCGGCCGCGTTTCCGCCGGGTCTCCCGCCTGGCGCGCTGAACGGCACGATCCAGCCCGCGAACGGCCTGCCCTCTCAACGCATGCAGATCGCCGGCTCGTTCCCGCCGCCCATGGGGAGCTCACCCAGCGGGCTGGGGCTCGCGGGCATGAGCAACACTCCGCGCCCGATGGAGGAGCCACGCTGGATCGTGCTCGTGCTCGGAGTGCTTGCAGTATGCATCTTGATCCCCACGGTGCTCTACGTGGTGCTGCGTTCACGCACGGACGACGCGCCGGTCGAGGAGACACCCACCCGCGCGAACGTCACGATCCAGACCGTGCAGCCCAGAGACGTCCCCAAGCGCGGCCGCTAGGCCCCTCAGTGGGCGGCGCGGCCGGGGCGTGCGTTCCATAGCGTGGCGATGAGCGCGGCGCCGACGATCGCGAACGGCACCTGGGTGATGCCCCAGGCGCCCCAGCCCCAGAGATCGATCACGCGGCCGAGCGCCTGAGCGACGATGGCGCCCGCGACGTACTGCGCGCCGTCGAAGAGACCCGCGGCCGTTGCGACCGCCTTCTTGCCACCGAAGTCCATGGACGCAGCCCCGCCCACCATCGAGTGCGCGGACTGGATGAAGAACGCGAGAAACACCATCATCCATGCGGCGAACAGGGGCCCACCACCGACCAGCTTGAAGATGATCTGCACCGTGGCCATGCCCACGAAGGCGACGAAGATCACCGGCGCGCGGCGATTTCCGAAGATCGCGTCCGACATGTTGCCTGACACGATGCCGCCGAACACGCTCGCGATGGGCATGGCCACCGATGCGAAGGTGAGGCAGATCGTCGCGCGACGCGCGTCCTCCGTGTTTTCCAGGACCCTGTAGAGCAAGACCCCCACGATGAAGAAGAACACGCCCACGAGCGAGAACGTGGTGGTGAACCTGCGGAGAACGGACCACTTCGTGATGCGGTCCACGCGGCGCTTCACGTAGAGCAGCCCGAGGATCACGAAGACGGAGGCGATGAGCGCGCTCACGTTGATGACCACCATGCGCACGTCGCGCGCCACGGGCTTCGCATGGTGGACGTTGGCGAAGAACTTGGGGAACCAGTCGTCGGTGCCGTTGCGCACGAACCCGATCATCATGGAGGCGAGCGCGATGATCCACATCTGAGGATTCGCAAAGACCTTCTTCAAGACGAAGGCGAGACCGCCGCTCTTGTCGTCGCCAGGCGCTTCGTCGCCGGTGATGAGCTCACCGAGGCCAGCGTCCGCGGGCGAGTTCTCCACCAGCTTCCAGTTCAGCACGATCAGAATCACGAGGGAAAATGCGGGTATCCAGAACACCCACTGCCACGGCAAGACTCCCGCGATGAGGGGCCCGACCGCGAACGCCAGCGTGCGGCCGGACTGGATCATGATGCCGAAGATGCCAGCAAAGGAGCCGCGCTCGTTCACGGCGAACCACGACGCGTTGATCTTCACGATGGAGAGCGCGCCGAACGACTGGAAGTAGTGGTTGAGCGCCCAGAGGACCGCGAATGTTGCCACCATCGAGCTGGTGGTCATGCCAGCGCTCAGGACCGCTGGCGTGAGAACGGATTTGTGATCGGGCGCCCACACGGCGTCCGTCACCAGGAAGTAGGCGCACGCGCCGAACAGCAAATTGAACACGCTGGCGCCGCCCGCGCCAATGAGGATGGCTCGCTTGCCGCCGATGCGGTCCGCGAGCGGGCCGTTCAGGAAGACGGAGATGCCGTAGCAAATCTTGCCGGCAGAGATGATGTTGCCCAGGTCCGTGTTGGTCCACCCGAAGCGCTCCGAGAGCAGGGCGTTGACCGCGGAGAAGTTGTACCGGCCCATGTAGAACATGGCGTACATGAGGCCGAGAAAGACCCAGTTCTGTACGCGACGTGCGCGGAACTTGGGATTCAAGTTGTCTGCCAGCATCGGTCGCTGTCGGCAGCCTAACATCACCCTTTTCCGTCCGCGCGGCTTTGCTTGCGCGTTTCCGATTCACAGGCGACGATGACGTCCGGCCCGCACGCATGCAGCACTCCGAGCTCCTCGCCCAACTCCCGCTCTTCGACACGCTGAACCAGGAGGACCTGGAGGCGCTGGCGAACAAGCTCACCGAGCGCCCGTTCGCGCAGGGCAGCGTCGTATTCGCGAAGGGTGATCAGGGCTCGTCGATGTACATCGTGCTCTCTGGCGCGGTGCAGATCTTCCTGCCCGGTGACAAGAAGGACGACGCGCCCGTCGTGCTCAAGGACGTACGCACCGGCGAGTACTTCGGCGAGCTCTCGCTCTTCGACGACAAGCCGCGCTCTGCAAGCGTGGAAGCCACGGTGGACACGGTCCTGCTCGAGCTCACGCGCGACGAGTTCGGCGAGCACCTGAGCAAGTCGAAGACCGCGGCCCTGGCGATCCTCGCGGAGATGGCCGAGCGCCTCCGCGAGACGAACGCGATGCTCAGCCAGCGCGCCGCAAAGGATGTCGTCAAGGAGATCGAGGAGAACCTCACGTGGGGTCAGCGGCTCGCCGACAAGGTCGCGGACCTGAACGGCAGCTGGGCGTTCATGGGCTTCCTGGTCGGGCTGACGCTGGTCTGGGCGAGCGTGAACAAATTCCTCCCGCACCCGTTCGACGAGTACCCGTTCGTGTTCTTCAACCTGCTGCTCGCGATCCTGGTCGCGCTGCAGGGTCCGCTCATCGTCATGAGCCAGAACCGCCAGACGTTGAAGGACCGCGCGCAGGCGGAGACGGACTTCCGCGTGAACCTCAAGAACGAGGTCGGGATCGAAGGCATCATCCGCGACCTCGGCGCATTTCGCGCAGAGACCGCGAAGCGCCTGGACGTGCTCGAGCGCCACGCGCGCGCAGACCGCGTCCGCACCGAAGTGCCCGCGAAGAAGCCGGGGGGGCCACTAGGCCCCTCCTGAGGCTTTCGCCGCTGAGGCTTTCGCCGCTGAGGCTTTCGAAGGTGTAAACTGTCTGGTTGATGGTCGACGCCCATCTTCCGCCTGAAGACGATCCTATCGCGATGGCCGAGGCGCGCGTGGGCACCTCCTTGAACGCGAAGTGGACGCTCGAGCGGCTTCTCGGCGTTGGCGGCATGGGCGCGGTGTTCGCCGCACGACACAGGAACGGAACGCGTGCGGCCGTGAAGCTCCTTCACGCGCAGTACGCGCGCGAGTCGAACATCCGCGAGCGATTCCTGCGTGAGGGGCGCATCGCGAACCGTGTTGACCACCCGGCGCGCGTCCCCGTGACCGACGACGACGTCAGCGACAAGGGCGAGCCGTTCCTCGTGATGGACCTGCTTCTTGGCGGAACCTTGAACGAGCTGCGTCGCCGCACGGATGGCATTCTGCCGCTGGAGGAGACGCTCCGCATCTTCGACATCGTGCTGGACCTCCTGGGCAAGTGCCACGCCGTGGGCATCGTCCATCGCGACATCAAGCCCGGCAACATCTTCATCACGAACGATGGCAGCGTGAAGGTGCTCGATTTCGGCGTCGCTCGGATGCGTGAGCCGGACTCGGGCGTGGAGGCGACGCGCCTGGGAATGGCGATCGGAACACCTTCGTACATCGCCCCCGAGCAAGCGCTCGGTCTTGGCGCGCAGGTCGACGGGCGCTCCGACATCTTCTCCGTTGGCGCGTGCATGTACGTCGCGCTCACGGGCAAGCGCCTGAATCAAGCGCGGACGGAGGCGGAGTCGTTCGTGATGGCAGCCACGCAGACGGCGCCATCCATCGCCAATCTCGCTCCGGATCTTCCGGCGGAGGTCGTGGCGTGTGTCGACCGTGCGCTCGCGTTCGAGCGCGAGAAGCGCTTCCAGGACGCAGCGTCGATGCGCAGCTCTGTCCTCGGTCTGCTCGCCGCCCTGCGCGCTGGTCAGCTGGTTCGTGCGGCGCCGAAGAAGGAAGGTGGGCTCCGCATCCGCGCGAACGACGCGCTCGACGAAAACGAGGAGCTCGAACCGGCCAAGAAGAAGGACGTCCAGACACAGCTCCAGGCCGTGTGGCAGCAGATCGGGACGTGCTTGATGGACGTGCGCCAGTACGGATGGACGCATCCGCATGCGCAGCGCGCGCTCGACGCCGGCCTCCAGCAGATCGACGACGCGCTCGCCAAGAACCCACGCGCCGTCCGCTGGGACGTGGGCCCCGGTGCGTTTCTCTTCCAGGGCGTCCCGGTGTGGGCCCCTGATCGGATCCCGTTCGACCGGGTTCCGTATCAGCTGTTCGCGGACGGCGTCAGGCATATCCAGATCAAGGAAGGGTTCACGAAAGACGAGCTCCGCGACCTGCTCGGGATCTTCCTCCGCGATCTGGTCGATGGCGCTGGCTCGGAGGATGATGCGGTGACCGCGTTCTGGGACCGCCGCTTCGAGCACGTCGCCTACGTCGCGATCGACGCGTTCGCCGAGACCGAGCACCAGATGAAGGAGAGCGCGGATCTTGCGAGGGAGCTCGCGGCGGCAGCACAGCTCGATCGTGACTGGCTCCATTCCTCGCTCGAGGGCCGCGCGATGCGCCTGAACCTGACCGCGCAGCTGCGGCAGAGCGGAGAGGCTGCGGCTGCCCTGGCGCTGGATCCGATCCAGCGCGCCACCATGGGCGCGCAGCTGAACGTGAGCGACGACAAATGGCTGGAGCGCTTCGTTGACGCGTTCGCCGACGGATGGATCGACGCGCGTGCACGTGGAGACCATGCGCTGCTCACGGACGTCATCCGCGAGTGGACGGCGGACGAGCTCCGGCTTTCCGCCGTGAAGGAGATCTTCGAGGTCTTCCACGCGATCAACCGCGCGCTCTCGCAGCGCGCACCGGCAGAGGCGGCGGAGCTCACGCGCTCTCTGTCGGAGGTGATGTTCCCGGCCAAGGTCCTGTCAGAGATCCTGGGAGTGATCGAGAAGGAGGGCCGCGACGCATCCGGCGCCGACGACGTCGCACCCGTCGTCGTTGCGGGCATCGAGCAGGCGCTCTTCGTGCTGGATTCCCCGGCGATGCTGGAGCTCGCCTGCGGGTGCTTCGGTGCAACGCGATCGGCGGACCTGCGCAAGGTGACGTTCGGCTACATCCGGCACTGGGCTCGCGGCAACGAAGCGCGGCTTGGCGCGGTGCTCGAGTCCGCACCCGCGGAGATCGGCCTCCACATCGTCGGCCTGCTCGCGTCGCTCCAGACAAAGGATGGCGCGCGCGCCATCGAGCACGCAGCGCGGAATCCGTCGCTCGTGGTGCGCATCGAGGGCCTCTCGAAGCTCTCGTCCGATCAAGACGATGAAGTGCGCGCGCAGGTGCGCAGGCTCCTCGAGGATCCCGTCGCCGCCGCGCGCATGGAGACCCTGGACGTCGTGGCGGAGCGTGGCCTGGTCGCGGCAGGCCCCGCGATCGTGCTGCAAATCCAGGCGCCCGCGTTCCATCTGCTCACGACGGAGGAGCGGAAAAAGTGGCTCGATTGTCTGGTTGCGCTCAGCCCGCGGCGCGCGCTGACGGTATGCGTGGCGATCGTGAAGGAGCACCAGATTGTACCGACCGAGGCGGTGGAGGCGACGCGCGCGCTGGCCGCGGACGTCCTCGCCGGGTTGGCATCCAAGGAGGCGCTCGAGGCAGTCGTGGAGGCGTCGAAGAAGAGCTGGTGGAATACGGCGCCCGTTCGCGAGGCAGCCGAGCGCGCCGTCAGACACATCACCGCGCTCATCGCGAGCGGCGTCGAGGAGCCTGGACAGGGCCCGCGACGCAAGAAGGGGGATGGCCCGTGACCCAGCGCGGCGGTGGCGGTCCGGCCAAGGACGGCGTCGTGCTCCACGAGCTCGCCGCCGCGGTGGTCCATGGCGTCTACCGACTCGTGAAGGCGTGTCAGTTCCATGCCGACGTCACCAACGACGTCATCACGTCACTCACGGTCGCGGCAACGGCGGGCGTGCACGACTACTGCGCGCGCGCAGAGACGGAGACAGTGGCGCTCTCGTTCCTGGGCGACGCGATCTTCGTGAATCGTCAGATCCTGAAGGTGTCGCGCGACATGCACGCCCTCGCCGCGGAGCTGGGCGCGTTCCTCCAGACGTGCGACGTGACGGAGCTCACCTTCGCGGCGACGGTGACGCGACCGACAATGGCCACGTTCGCGAAGCTCCTCGCCGACGTTCAGAGGGACCGCTCACTGTCGGCGCGGCTCACCGGCGGAGGCATGCCCGGGATCACCGCCGGCAAGGCGAAATTCGCTGCAGGTGGAAGCCAGACAGACGAGTCGCCGGCGCAACGGGTCTCGCGCACGTACGCCACGTCGGTGCTGACCGTCCGGGGCGTGCTGGCCGACGTACGAGCCGGCAAGTTCGAGCTCCCGAAGAAGATAAAGCGCGTCGCGCAGCAGGTCGTCGCGCGCGCGGATGACGACGCGCGCCTGCTGGTGGCGCTCGCGGCGAACGGTAGCGGCAGTCTCGATGCTGCGACGATCGCCGTGGGCAGCGCGATCCTTGCGGTGGCCATGACCAGACAGCTCACGTCGGAGCGCGGAATCCTGGTGAACGCGGCCATGACTGCGCTCCTCTACGACGCGGGTCGCGTGGGGCTCGACGGAAGCGGAGGCGGCTCGCCCCGGACTCTCAACGACGACGAGCTCGACGCCGCCCCGGCGCACACGGTGGTCGCCCTCACCGCGCTCGGCCGCATGCACGCGCCTGCACGCGCGCGGACGAGCCTGCTCTACGAGGCCTGGTGGATGCGCCGTACACACCGGCTCGGGCCGCTGTACAAGGGCCGTCGTCCGCCGTCGCTGCTCGCGCGCATCATTCACGTCGCGCGTGCGTTTGCCGAGCTCCGCGGCGCCGGCGCGGAGGGCGGCCTGAGCATCGACGACGCGATCCAGATGCTCACGCAGCGTGCTGTCGACGGCACCGACCGCGCGATCGTGAAGCTCTTCATCGGCGCGCTGGGGATCTATCCCGCGGGCACCATGGTGACTCTCAACACGGGAGAGCTCGGCGTCGTGCTGACCACACCGGCGGACCCGCTCGACTACGTCAGACCGAGCGTGAAGATCTTGTACGATGCCGACGCGAGCCTGCTGGAGCCGCCGCTCGACGTCGACCTGGCGGCGCCTTCCC
The DNA here is from genome assembly GCA_025355005.1 of Myxococcales bacterium. Lineage (GTDB taxonomy): Bacteria > Myxococcota_A > Polyangia > Polyangiales > Polyangiaceae > JANXLV01. Next base: position 28,178 of record JANXLV010000264.1, read on the forward strand.
CAGGCCAGCCACTTCGTTTCGTCGCTTCGGCGGTGGACGCCGACGAGCAGCAGACGAAGGCGATGCGCAGCTACGTGACCGCGGCGATGGCCGCGAAACGCCGCGATGGGATCGCGCCTGGCGCAAGCGCCCCGCTGCCGCGTGCCGTCGTCATGCCGGCGCCCATCGCGACGATCGGACCGATCGGACCACTTACCGCCAAACGAGTCTCGGGGGAGCTCCCGATCACGGTGCGCCCGGCAGCAGAGCCCACCCTGGAGAGCGGTGGCCTGGACCTCAGCGATCTGCTGGGGCGATCGGTGAGCTCTCCCGTCGCTCTCGCCATCAGTGAAGCGCCGCTGGTCACCACGAAGCCGCCTGCCCGCGACGACCTGATCAGCACGTCGCCGCCGCTCGTGGAGGTGATCAGCACGTCGCCGCCGCTCGTGGATCTGATCAGCGCGTCACCGCCAGTGCTGGAGCCAATCGAGAGCTCGCTTCCACCACTGCTGGAGCCCATCATCAGCACCAAGCCGCCCGCCACGCCGAAGCCTCCCGAGCCCGCGCCCGCAAGACGACGCGATCCGCGGAACGACACGGCGCCACCGGCGGGCCTGGTGGAGGAGGTGCTCCGTCCCGTCCCGGTGATAAGGCGGCTGGTGCCGCTCAACATCCCTCTTCCGGATTCAGCACCACTGAAGGTGCCAGCGACGTCGACCCCGCCGACGCCAAGGAGTGCGCCGACACCCGCGAGCCCGCCGCCCGCCGTGGTCGCCGAGAGCTGGGAGGACTTCGATCTCGGCCCCCCGCGTGATCCGATCCTGACCGATCCTGCGCCGCCCCCTGTCATGGAAGTAGAAGCGTCGCAGCCGCCGCCCGTAGCGCGGCCAGAGGCGCCGCCCGACCCGACCCGTGCGCCGTCTTTCGGGCCGGAGGAGGGCGTGGACGCATTCCTGAACGACGCGCTTCGTGAGCTGAGTCAGCCGCCGCCGCCGAAGGATCCAAAGAAGGGCTAATCTGGCGCTACAATGGCGTCGTGGGTCCCACGTGAGAGCGGCTGATCTCGAAGAGCTCGCGCGAGAGCGCATCGGGCAGACCGTGGGCGGCAAGTGGACGCTCGAGTCACTCATCGGCGTGGGCGGGGTCGCCGCGGTCTACGCCGCGCGCCACAAGAACGGCAACAGGGTCGCCATCAAGATCCTGCACGAGCGCTTCCATCGCGAGAAGACCATCCGTCAGCGATTCCTCCGCGAGGCGCGCATCGCCAATCAGGTCGACCACCCCGCCGTCGTGCGCTTCCAGGACGACGGCCTCACCGACGACGACGCGCCGTTCCTGGTGACCGAGCTGCTCTCCGGAAAGAACCTCGAGGACGCGCGGCAGGCGGAGGGCGGGACGTTGCCGCTCGAAGAGGTGAAGCGCATCGGTTCTCTCGTACTCTCCGTGCTCGAGATCGCGCACGCCGCTGGCGTCATCCATCGCGACCTGAAGCCAGCGAACCTTTTCCGCAAGGACGACGGCACGCTCTACGTCCTGGATTTCGGCCTCGCGCGCGCGCTGGAGGACACGGACGACGGCGGCGGCTCCAACGCGTCGGCGCTCACGTCCGCGGACTCGTTGCTCGGCACCGTGGGCTACATGGCGCCGGAGCAGGCGCAGGGGCGCTGGGATCTCGTCGGCCCTCAGACGGATCTCTGGGCCGTGGGCGCCACGCTGGTCAAGCTCGCGACGGGCCTCGACATCCACGAGTCGCAAACGGCGCAAGGTCGCCTCGTCCTCGCAGCCACGAAGCCGGCGCAGAAGGTGAGAGAGCGGGCGCCCCAGGTGCCGCAGGACTTCGCCGACGCGCTCGACAAGTCGCTCGCGTTCTCGCAGAAGGATCGGTTCTCGTCGGCGCGCATCTTCCGTCACGCGCTCACGGGCACGCTGTCCTCGCGCGGGTCGATCTCACCCGAGGCCGGACCCTCGCCGGGCGGACCGGTGGACGCGACGTCGCAAGAACGGCCTCGTCGCTCCATTCTCGGCGTGCTGCTCGTGCTCGCGGTCATGGCCGTCGCGGTGGGCGCTTTCGTGAAGCTCGTGAATCCCAGCATCACCACAGACCAGCCCAGCACCACCGGCGCGATCGGCTCGCTGCCAAGCACCACTGCACCACAGCCGCCAGCGACCAGCGCTGTGGGGTTCGGTTCAACCACTCCGTCCGCATCGATCCCGAGCGGCGCGAGCAGCGCGCCCACGCAGGGCAGCACGCAGAGCGCGAGCACGTTGCCAGGCGGGCGGCCGCTACAGAGGGTCCCGCCAGGTGCGGGCGCGGGGAGCGTGACAGCTTCTTCATCGTCCGCGCCCTCGGCTCAGGGCGGCAATGCAGCGCATCCACCGGGCAGCGCGAGCGCCGATCCACTGGACAAGCGACGCTAGAAAAGACTCTCCCCACAAGGGCCGATCCGTGGGTAAAGTGCCGGCCCATGAAGACCGCCAGCACAACGACTGCCTACCTTCTTCGTCGCGTCCTTCCGGTGGGCGCCGCTCTCTTGTGTGCTGGCTGTCTGGTCGCTGGGTGCGATGACGACAGCAAGCCGGCGAACGAATCCACCATCGACCTGTCGAAGCTCCAGTTCGATCTGAGCGGCGTCGTCAGCGGCATCAACGACACTCACTGCCAGGGCGGCGACGCCGGCGTGAAGCGCCAGACCGTGAACTTCCCCGGGTGCGGACTGGGCGAGGGCGGCAGCGTCGCCACGAAGGCAGGCACCGATGGCGGCGCGGCTGGTGACGACACTGCGGCGGTGCTCTACAACAACATCGGATACGACGACGACTGCAAGTATGCCGTGACGTGGGAAGCCTCCAAGATCGCGCAGAAGAAGGACGTCTACTTCCAGGTCACTGCAAGCCTCTTGACCAACGGCCACGCTCTCTCCGGCGCCGCGCCGTACGTGGAGGGGTTCCTCGATCCGACCCACCCGGCCCTCGACGGCTCGCAGAAGCCCACGTCCGTGGAAGTGACGCCCGGCACCTACGTGATGGGGCCCTACCAGTTCGACGCCGCGGGCATCTGGACGGCGCGCTTCCACTTCTTTGCAAACTGCAGCGATGCTGTGGATTCGCCTCACGGTCACGCCGCGTTCTTCGTCGCGGTGCCCGCCACCGCGAGCGCCGGCGACCAGTAGCGAATAAACCGCTGGCGGGGAACCGGATCAGCTGGGACCATTGAGTAGATGCTCCCGCGCCGGACGATCTTCTTTGCGAGCGCGGCGCTCACGCTCGCGGGCGTGTCGGTCGCGTGCGGCCTGTCGACCATCGGCACGGGTGATCCCTTCTACGGCTCGTTCGATGGCGCGGTCGATCACACCAGCGCGGATTCAGCGGAAGGCGACAGCGACGGCGCCGATGGAGCCTCCGTGCTGCCGACCGACGGCGCGTCGGATGCGGATGCGACGCTCGACGCGGGCACCGGCGCAGACGCCCCGGACGGCACGCCCATCTGCTCCGCTGCTTGCGTCGCTGCGGGCGGCACCTGCACTGGCAGTGTATGCACGATCGACTGCACCAACTCGACGGTCGGCGGTTGCGCGACTCCCACGTGTCCGCCTGGGCACAGCTGCATCATCAAGTGTGGAGGCGGCGACTGCCACGGCGCCGTGAGCTGCGCGAACGCGGTGGCGTGCGACATCCAGTGCACCGGTGGCGACTCGTGTCAGGGCGGCGTCGTGTGCGGCGGCGCGCTGTGCAGCGTGGACTGCGCCGGCGGCGGCTCATGTCACTCGGACATCACGTGCAACGCAGCGCGCTGCAACATCAACTGCTCGTCGGGCGACACGTGCACCAAGAACGTCACTTGCTCCGCCGCGATCGGCTGCTCGATTTCGTGCTCCAACAGCGCCGTTTGCAAGAACCTCGAGCTCGGCGCACCGGACGCGGCGGTCTCCTGCGGCGGCAACGACTGCCAGAACGTGAGCTGCTACGCGGATGGCGGGCAGTGCAGGCTCGGCTGCGCCGGCAGCTCGTGCGCGGGAAAAATCTGCTGCTCCGGCAAATGCAGCGGCACCAACAACGGCAACGGCGCGGACACCTGCCCCTGATCCGTCGCGCCGGCGAGCCCCTCGCATTCGAGCGCGAAGGGCCCCGCCGCGCAGCGCGGTCTCACTGGCCGCAGACGGTCTTCTTGCGGGCTTCGTACTGCGTTCGGCCCTCGTTGAAGTACTTCTCGTCCGTCTCGTTCTGTGTGCCGACGAGCTGGCTGTCGGTCGCGACCGTGCGGCCCTGGCTGTCCTGGACGCGGCCCGTCTCCACCTTCTGCATGCCCTCTTCGCGGACGCGGACGCGGAACTTCGCCTTCTGTCCGTCCTTCACGACGAGGATCTTCTCGAGCTCCTTCTGCGTGCCGTAGCCCTCGACCTGCTTGAACTCGGTCTCGAGCGTGTCCGAGTCCTGGTTCTTCACGGAGTAACCCGCGAGCACGAGGTTCTTCTTGATGCTCGCGAGGTCGCCCGAGCCGCACGTGGTGAGGTCGGCGACCTGCGTGTCCGGCATCGGCGTGCGCGCGAGGCCCGGGAAGAAGGCCGCGCAGCCGGTCGCCGCAGACGGTGCAGTGATGGCAAAGAGGGCGGTGGCTGCGGCGAGGAGGATGTTCTTCGTGGACATGATCAGTGCTCCGGATGATGACGAATTGCGTCCTCGCGTTCTTGCGAGGCGGCGTCGTGCGGTCGCCTCCAGCAATGCGCGGGCCATCGCGAAAACCTGAAAATTCCGCTGCGGGCGCGTATTTGGGCCGTCGCTCCGGAACCATTTTTCGCGGGCCGCGAGGCGCCCGGAAACGAATTTCCGGGCTACTTCTTCCCGAGCCTTTTCTTCAGCGCGGCGAGGTCGTCGTCAACGGCCTTCTCGAGATCGGCTTCCTTCTGCGCGCGGTCCTTCACGAACTTGTCGTAGTCGCGCGTGAGGGGCTCCTTGGGCTTCGGCGGAGCATCGCTCTTGCTCTTGCTGCTCTTGCTCTCGCTGCTCTTGTTCTTGCTGCTCTTGCTCCTGTTGCCGGGCTCGGAGCTTTCTGGGGCCTCGTCGTCGTCCGCTTTTTTGTCGGAGTCGGGGCCGAAGATCGCGTTCTCGATCGACTTGCCCATGCTGTCGAGCGCATTCTTCGCCGTGTCCTTCGTCTTCTGGAGCGCCATGTCTGCGGCGCGCTCCATGGCCTTCTTCTCGAGCTCGGCCTTCTTCTTCTCGGCGCGGTCCTTCAGCTTGTCCCAGAGTCCCATGTCAGAACGAGCCTCCCAGGAGCATGCCGTTGGGCGCCGCACTCAGGTGAAGCTTCTCCACGGGCTGCCACGCGCTCTTCTTCTCCACCTTGGGCGACAGCACGATCAGTGTGATGCCACCGGCGAGCAGAACGCCGCCAGCGATGAACGAGACCGTGCTCACCGTAGAGAACGTGCGGCCGTCCGACTGCGCAGAGGAGCCAGTGGAGTCACATCCTATGACGGGGCCGGTGGTGGGGCAGTGCGTGTCCGTGACGTTCTTCTTGTCGATTGTCAGCACACCGAAGACCGAGCCGATGGCGATCCCCGCAATACCAACGCCGCCCGCGATGAAGCCGACAGTGCGCAGCGGGGACGTCTCGTTCGTGGCGCCGCCGTCGCCGGTGCTCGGGGACCCGCCTTCGGGCCTGCCGGTGACCTTCTCGCTGCTGATCTCTCCGAGCTGGACGGTGTATGCCTCCTTGCCGCCCTCCGCGAGCTTCACGGCGACGGCGAGATCCTTGCGACCTGGTGACTTGATCACCACGTGGTGCTCACCAGGGTCCTCTGGCAGTGCGACGCCCAGGCTGGCGACGGAGAGCTCCACGTCGTCCACCGTGATCTTCGTGCCTTCGGGAAGGGCCTTGTCGGCACGCAACGTCAGGCGCGCGAGGCGAGGCTCGAGCGTGTCGCGCAGGGTCTTGGCGACCACCTTGCGATCGTCGCCCTCGGGCAGACCTTCCATGGCGGCGCGCGCGTGCTCCCACGCGAGCGAGAGCTTGCCGACCTTCTCCTCCGCGACGGCGAGATTCACCAGCGTGCCCGGCGCCGGATCCAGCCGCTGACTCTCCGCGAACATCGCCCGCGCCTTGTCGAACTCGCCGCGCTTCATCGCCGCGCGACCATCCAGAAAGAACTGCTCGGCGGCCGGCGAGCCCTCGGCTCGCGCCATCTGCTCGGAGGACACGACATGCGCGACGCTGCTGACGAGAAGCAGGCCGGCGCTCGCTGCTCTGACGCCGAACACCCTGGTTTTCCGAGCCAAACGCACGTGTCAGGTATACCATCGGCCTCGCGTCGACATGTCATCGAAAAAGACCGCTGCGCACTTCGTCGTTCTCACCGCGTCGTCCGGCCGGGCCATCACGTCCGCCGCGGGCACGCTGCCGGGTGGCGTGTCGTTCTTCTCGCTGGATGGTGACGTCGTGCGCATCGGCGCGGCTCCGGAGGCGGAGCTGTTCCTGTCGGACCCGGAGCTCTCTGGCATCCACGCTCGCGTGGAGCAGCGCGAGGAGGGCTACGTCCTGGTGCGCGAGCAGAATCCGCTGCTCGTGAATGGCATGCGCGTGCGCGTGCACGTGCTGGCGCCGTTCGACATGGTCGTCATCGGAAAGAACGCGCTGTCATTCCGCACGGGACCGCCGCCGAACCTCGACGGCGTGGGTGGCTCAGCATCCGGCACCACCACTGGGCCCGCAGGTCCCGGCGGGGCCGCAGCTCCCGGCGGGACTGGCCGCGCCGGCGCGCCATCGCACCTCGATGCGATCCGCAGGCTGACGACGTTCGCGGCGCGCGCTCAGGAAGGTGAGAACCCGGCCATCCTTGCCGAGCGCCTGATGGGTGACCTGCTCGCCCTCACGGGCGCTACGCGCGGCACGCTTGTTCGTCTCTCCCAGGACGAGGACCCGGTGAGCCTGGTCGCATGCACGCAAGGCAGCTTCTCTGGTGGCGAGGTCGTCGTGAGCCGCACGCTGCTCGCGAAGATGCGCGCGCTCGGGCAGCCGCTGTTCGTGGAGAACACGCTCACCGATCCGGATCTGGTCGGCGCGGCAAGCATCGCAGGCGAGCCGGCGCTCTCCGCGCTGTGTGCGCCCATCTTCTCCGAGGGTCGTATCGTCGGTGCGATCTACTTCTCCGCCCGCGCGAGCTCGCGCATGAACCGCGACGCGCTCGAGCTCGTGGAGCTCTACGCAACACATGCGGTCTCCATCCTGGAGAGCGAACGCAAGCAAGCGCGCCTCCGTGAGCGCCTGGATCTGCTTGGCGAGAAGAAGGACGACGACAGCCTCATCGTTGGCGAGAGCGAGCCCATCTACGCGCTGAAGAAGATGCTGCGCAAGGTCTCCGGCTCGCGCGCGCCCGTGCTGGTGACGGGTGAGACGGGCACCGGCAAGGAGCTCGTGGCAAAGGAGATCCACCGGCTCTCCACGCGCGCGCGCGGCCCGTTCATCGCCGTGAACTGCGGAGCGATCCCGCACGAGCTCCTCGCAAGTGAGCTCTTCGGCCACAAGCGTGGCGCGTTCACTGGAGCAAGCGCAGATCGCCTTGGCTTCTTCCGCAGCGCCGAGGGCGGCACGTTGTTCCTGGACGAGGTGGGCGAGATGCCGCTCTCGCAGCAGGTCTCTCTGCTCCGCGTGCTGCAGGAGGAGCGCGTCTCGCCCGTGGGCTCGGAGGACAGCGTGCCTGTGGACGTGCGCGTGGTCTGCGCCACGAACCGCAACCTCCAGGAAGAGGTACAGACCGGCCGTTTCCGTCAGGACCTCTACTTCCGCCTCGCCGTGGTCGAGGTGCGCTTGCCGCCGCTTCGAGAGCGCCCGGGCGACGTGCTCCGGCTCGCGCAGCACTTCCTGCGCCGGTTCGCGAAGGAGCATGGCAACACCGCGCTGACCTTCTCCGACGACGCGCTCGTCGCCCTGCAACGCGCGCGTTGGGAGGGCAACGTACGCGAGCTCGAGGCGAGCATTCGCCGCGCGGTGCTCATGACGGAGGACAACGGCATCGGTGCGCGCGAGCTCGGCCTCGTGGCGCCGAACCAGGGCAGCATGCCGCCCGCGCCGCTGGTCCGCCCGCTCTCGATGGCCCGCGACGAGTTCCTGCGCGGCTACGTCCGCGAGGTCGTCGACCGCTTCGGAGGCAACCGCACCGCCGCCGCCGACGCGTTGATGGTGAGCGCGAGGACCGTCTTCAAATACATGGATGAGTAGCGAGGCGCGCGCGCTCGAAGAATTTGGGAACTAAGTACGTCGACCTGTGTCGCAGCTTCATGCGCTCGGTTTCGGCTGGCCTCTCCCTTCTCCTCGTTCTTGCGGTTTCGTCGACTGCCGCGGGTGACGTGCCGGTGGCGGCGGAACCAGCGACCGCGCCGGTCAGTCCAGCCGAAGCATGCAGACGTGGGGAGGCGCTTCGCGGCGTCGCGGAGTACGCGTTGGCGGCGGAGGCGCTGACGCAGTGTGCTCGTTTATTTCCCGCGGAGGCGCGCGGCAAGACGGCGCTCGCGGACGCGGTAGTGCTGCGGCTCGGGCTCGGTGAGGACGCGGAGGCGATGCGCCTGGCTGGTGACTTCGTCAAGATGTACGGCGCGACGGATCACACCCGCGCGGCGACGGTGGTCTTCGCGGTCGCGGCCCATCAAGGAGAGAAGGCGCGCTGGCGCGAGGCCTCCGAGATCCTGTCCCGAAATCAGAGCCTCATCGATGCGGCGCCGATCGACATCCGTCTCCAGGCGCGGCTCGTGGCAGGGCGCGCGCAGCTTCACGGCCCGACGCCCGATCGCGGATACGCGGAGCTCAAGACCGCGCTCGCGATGTACGGGAACGGCGGCGCGCTCGGCGACATGATCGCGATCGCCTATCCCAACGAAGACGAAGGCCAGCGCATGCGCCGCATCGGCAAATCGCTCAACGCAGTCGGCGACGCGCTCGTGCTGCTCGCCGATCGCGACCTCGGAAAGAGCGTGGCTTCGCAGAGGCCGCCCGTCTACACGGGCACACGGTCGATGGACGCGCTTCATCACTACCTCACGACGGCCGTGCCCGAATGGATGACGCGACGACGCATGGCGATCGAGGAGCGGGAGCGGCAGTATACCGCCGTGCTCGAGATGCGCCCCGTGCCGCCACCGAAGGCGGTGATCGCTGCGGCGGGGGCCGTCGGGAAGATGTGGGCGGACTATGCGGACGACCTTGCCCACCTCGTTCCGCTCGACGGATACCCGGTGACGCGTGTCGCTGCCACACCGACCACGACACCGACGCGCGCAGAAGCACGCGCCGCGCTCGAGGAGGTGCGTCGGCCGATCCGTGAGCGGCAGGCGATCCCCGCGATGCGCAAGTGCGTCTCGCTGTCGGTCAAGTACCAGTACACGGACGAGCGGTCGCAGGGCTGCGAGGCGTGGCTCGTGAAGAATGATCCGGAGACGCGACCCCGCTCCGAGCTTGCGCCTGAGCCGCAGGCGCTCAGCGGCCAGTGGGCTGCAAACGAACCCGCGACCGCGACCTCGACCTCGACCTCGACCTCGCCGCCGATCAGCCCTTGATGCTCGGGCTCGGGCGGGGCACGGACGCGTGTACGGGGAGAGGGGGCTGTGGTATCCAGGACCTGTCTTTCGAGGTCGGAAGTCGGTGTGAGTCCGACGCGGTGCCGCCACTGTGACCGGATAGCCGGGAGCCAGAGCAACCTCGAACGGTGGGTCATTTTTCGATTGGTTGCATAGTGCATACAATCGCGGAAAGCCCTCTCTTTGCCGCGCGAGCCACGCGGTTCGAGGTCTCCGTGAAGAAGCTCTGCTACCCCGCCCTCTCGCTCTCGTCGTTCGCGGCGCTGCTCGTCGCATGCAGTGCCAGTAGCTCGGGGGGTGGCAATGCCTCCGATGCTGGCAACGTCGACCTTGGCGACGACGGGTCCACGTCGGGGTTCGTGGATGGCGGTGGAGCGGTCGTGCAGCACCCGACAGATGGTGGCTTCGTGACTGCGGACGGCGGTGTCATCCGCGCGGACCGCTTCATCATCAAGGTGGAGTCGGTGACGTACGGTCCGTGCGCGGGCTTCGGTCAGGCGCAGCTTCCCGGCGTGGTCCAGGGGCCGCCGCTGGGCGGTGGTGACCTGCACGGAAGCCTGGACGTGCTGTCGCTCGGCACGGGCGGCCAGATCGTCCTTTCATTTGGTGACAACGCGATAGAGGACGGCGCCGGCCCCGACTTCATCGTCTTCGAGAATCCGTTCAATGCGGGGAGCGCTCCCAACGGCGCCCTGTTCGCGGAGCCGGGCGAAGTGAGCGTGAGCGCAGACGGCACCACTTGGAAGACCTACCCATGCACGGCGACCGCTGCTCCCTACGGCGCGTGCGCCGGCTGGCATCCCGTGTATTCTACACCTGACAACGGGCTCTCCCCGTTCGACCCGAGCAGCGGAGGCGGTGATGCGTTCGATCTCGCCGACGTCGGGCTCACCGAGGTACGCTTCGTGCGCATCGTGGACAAGACCGCAGGGGCGTGTGCCATGGGCAGCAGCATCGACACCAACGGCTTCGACCTGGACGCGATCGCGATCGTCCACGCAAAGACTCCATGACCCACCCACGCACGCTTGCGACAACAGTTCTTCTCGTGAGCGTGGGCGTGGGCTGCGCGATGCCGAACAGGGCGCCCGTGAATGGCTTTGTCTTCACGCATGTGAAGACGGGCGACAACGTCACGGGCAACACACTCGAGGAGCGCAGCGTGAAGGGGTGCGCGTCGTCACTGCTCGGAGCGCTCGCGTGGGGAAACGCGTCGGTCGCCGGGGTCGCGGGCAACTCCACGCAGGTGAGCGTGGTGGACTCGGACGAGCTCTCTGTCCTCGGCATCTACGCGCGTCACTGCACCATCGTGCACGCGGGCAGCAGCGAGATCTCTCTCGAGGACGAGCCGGAGGATCCCGCGACGATGCCCCAGCCGCCGAAGGTGAAATACTACGCGGAGGGCACGGCACCGCAACCGGGCGATCCAGCGCAGTCCGACGTTCCGCCCGGCACCCCGCAGCCTGGGTCGACGGACCCGAAGCTGTCGTGGGGAAAGACGCCGCAGCCGGAGGCTCCGATCATCGCAACACCTCCCGGGTGGCCGCCGTCCGTGGGTATCGCGGACCGCACGGCGTGCACGCTGGTGTGCATGGAGAACGGCGCGTCGGTGGAGGGCGCACAGGTCGAGGTGGTGATCAACAAACAGCTCGGCGCGTTGCGCGCCTGCGCGCTGCACGCGATGGAATACCACGCGGTCTCCGCAGCGGTGACCTTCGGGCAAGACGGCCGGATGATGATGAGCGTGAACACCCGCGGGCTGAAGCCGCCGATGCGCGACTGCGTGGCGCAGATCCCGGCGCCCGGCTACTTCCACGGGCCGCCCAACACACGGTGGAAATGTACCGACTACTGCAGGTAGACCTGCGATCGAGACACGCAGCTCACTGGCAGTAGTCCGCGCATTTCCAGTGCGTGTTCAGCGGACCCTTGAAGTAGCCGGGCGCCGGGATCCGCGACATGCACTCCTGCATCGGGCGACGCACGCTGCCCGTCTCGATCGTGAACGCGAGCCTCCCATCGGCACCGAAGTTCGCGTCGGACTGGACCACCCGATTCTCGTTGGCCTGACGTGAGCATTGCCTGATAGCCCCGAGCTGCTTCGCGAGATGCCGCTCCAGATCACCGCTATCGACAGCCTGCCCGTTGTTCATGCAGCGATAGGAGCAAGGCGTCCGGTCCGCCAGACCAACACTGGCAGGCCACGCAGTCGAGGCGGGGGCAGTCGGGGTCGGGGTCGAGGTCGAGGTCGGGGTCGAGGTCGGGGTCGAGGTCGAGGTCGGGGTCGAGGTCGGGGTCGAGGTCGAGGTCGAGGTCGAGGTCGAGGTCGAGGTCGGGGGTGACGTTGTGTCTGCGATCGCGGTGGGGGTCGCAGCGTCGTCGGCGCCCCCATCGAGCGGCGCGGCGGGTGCCTCCGACAGTGTCACCGCTGGTTTTAGGTGGCCAGTGGAGCGTTGCGGCTGCGCGCCGGTGCCGCAGCCCACCAGCGCAACGATGCCCAGGTAGACAACGCGCTTCGTGATGCCCGACGGTCGAACTCTCTTCATCAATCCAATCCTTCCATTCACGGCGAGAGCTGGGCGCGATAGACGCCTTCGCTCTCGTCCGGCCCGCCCTGCGCGGCCGTAGTGTAGGCGAACGCGGGGTCCAGCGCGATCGGCGAAGCGCTCGAGAGACGCGGATGAATCGTAGCGGGACTCACGGCGCCGGTGACATCCACTGCAGCGAGCACGCTGATGGGCGTACCCGAAGGGAGGTGCTCACCGTAGAGGAGATAGAGCGTGCTGCCGGTGAGGCCGCCGCCTCCGATAAGCAGCGGAAACGTGACGAGCGAGCTGGATACGGGCGGATGCGCGATGAGGCGTGCTCGCGTGGCGCCGTCCTTCGCGGAGGCGTAGATGCCGGCTATCGGCGATGCGTCCATGGTGCGGTCCACGCCGAACCAGTACGTGTTCATGGCATCCACGCCGATGACGTGACCGAACGTGGTGGAAAGATCGGTGACGGCGCCGCCCGCCTCGCACCCAACACGCACGGCCGGAGTCACGGGGCTGCCGAAGCCGAAGTAGACCGCAGCGTCGTCCGCGACGCCGTACGCGACGCCGGTGGTCTGCGTGAGGTCGTGCACGGTGCCGTTCGAACAGACCGTGCGAATGACTCCGATGACGGGCGAGAAAACGCGCGCGACCGACGCGCCCTGACGGACGAGCACGTGCGGCAGTGCGCCAGCGCCGAGGTCGTCGACGAGCGTGGCCACGTTCGTCGCGTAGTCGTAGTGCATGACGAGCAGATGACCAGAGGCGGGGCTCTCGAAGTAGTAGAGGCCGCCACGGCCATCCGCCGTGGGCAGCAGCGTGGGGAAGATCGGGACGGCGTGCGTGTTTCCGGTGGACCCGCCAAGGTCGATCGCGCTGATGGGCGGGCCAGCCGCTGCAGGTAGATCTGCGTAGAGCACGGAGCCCGAGAGGACGAGCTCCGCTGGGCTGGACGGAAAGCGCCCCACGCCCGTGCGCCCGAGGTCCACGCAGATGCCCTGGACGCACGCACCCGAGATGTTCTCCGAGGTCGCGGCGCAGGCGAGCCCGCAGCCTCCGCAGTTCTGCGGATCCCACGCGGGAGCCGTACACGAGCCGCTGCAACACGCGCCGCCGTCACCGCACGCGATCGCCGCGCACGATGCGCCGTCGCCGACGATGCCGGCCTCGATGCCTGCGTCCGTGAGGAGCACGCGCGAGGGCACCGCCTCTTCGTCCGTGGACGGATCGCAGGCGACGATCGCGACGATCAGCGAGAGCGCGACCGACCCGATGGTGATCGCGACGCGCTCACTCGTCCGAGTCGGGGTCCGCGGGCTTGGGCTTCGCATCGTCGCCGCCCTTAGCGTACGTCTTTCGCAGGTGCAGGGCGATGAGCTTCAACTCCTTGTCCTCGCACTCGAGGCCGTTGTCGACCATGCGCGAGAGGAGCGCATCGACTGCCTTCTTCGTCTTCGGCGGCTTCTTTTCGAGCTCGTCGAGCTCGTGGCACTGGGTGCATTTCTCCGAGACGAGCTTCGTGGCCGCAGCGGAGTCGAACGGCTCGTCCGCAGGCGTGTCCTTCTTGAGCGTGGCCTTGGCGGCCATCTGCGCCTTCTTCATCTCCATGTCCATCGCGCGCTTCTTCGCGGCGCTGGCCTGGAGCTCGGGGGAGATCGCGATGAGGTAGGCCGCGACCTGATACTGCTCCTCCTCCGTGATCTCCTGCGTGAGCGTGGGCTTGTCCGCCATGCGCGTCACGGTCTGCACCCAGTCCTGCGGCGCGCGCGGGCGCACGAGGATTGTCTTGAGGTCGTGGCACTGCACGCACTCGCTGAGCAGCACACGGCGACCGGCCTTGAGGGAGTCAATGCTGGAGAGCTTGTCGAGGGGCGCCTCCTTCGGGAAGCCCGCCTCTGGCAGGTTCTTTTTCAGGCGCTCGAGATTCTGTGCACTATACACATTCCCGCCGACGACCTTGCTGGCGAAGTGGCGCTCCTTGAACGTGAACGGGAGCGACAGGCCAAGCAGGAGCACCGTGCAGAAGAGGAGCAGCGTACCGAGGTAAGGCATCCACTCTTCCAGGTGGCGGAAGAAACGGATGATCGAGATCTTCACGATCAGGATGAAGCCGATGGTGAGGCCCAGGATGATGTGAGCCACCGTCCGCGGCGGGAACTCCACCTGGTAGGTCCACATGCGTGGAACCATCATGTACATCGTCGCGATGTAGACGCCCACGTAGAGGAACCCGAGGACCCGGTGGAGGATCATCAGGCCCTTCGGCGCTGCGCTCGTGCGCGTGGCCTTGTCGAACGGGTAGCCCCACAGGTGGAACATCAAGAAAACGGTCGAGAGCCCGAGGACAAGGAAGGCGATCCCGAGCCCAGTCGTGATTGTCGTGTTCATACTCTCCGTCCTCAGATCTTCCGCGCGCGGTACTGCTGCTTGTACGGCTCTTTGTACTGGTCGTGGCAAGCCTTGCACTGCTTCTTGGCTGCTGCTGCGTCGCCGCCCTTCGCGAGCTCTGCGCCCTTCTGCGCGATGGTCCGCCACTGCCAGCCACCGTTCGGCGAGAGCGCGGACGCACGCGTGAACGCGGCGGTGAGCTCCTCCGGTGTCTTGGCCGAGCCCATGGTGCCGCGCATGAACTTCTGCATCGGGCACGGGTTCGCGCGATCGCCACACGCCGCGTCGCCGCCACCTCCGTTCGCGACGACGGGCGGCTTCGGCTTCGCGGCTCCGCCATCACCCTTCTGCGCGACGAGCGTTGCGCCGCCTTCCTGCGCGCCGCCATCACCCATATCCGCAACGACAGGAGGCTCCACGGGCGCGACGCTCGCGGCCGGCCCAGGCTCGATCTCGTCCTTCGGCGGCGGCTTCGGTGCGGGTGGAAGCGCGACGGTGCTCGGGTCGGAGACCTCGGAGACCGGCGGGCACGACTGGTTCTGCCCGCTGAGGTACGCGCACGCGGACAGTCCGGTGATCGTCACGAACAGAAGGAAGACGTTGCGAGCGTTGCGAATCATGCGGTCCTCATTCACTTGCCCTATTTCACAGCCCGCGATCGGTAGTTGGCCTTCCACGACGGCTTGTAGGCCTCGTGGCAGCCCTTGCACGATTTCCGGGCGGCGCTCATGTCACCCTGACGCGCGAACTCGGCGCCCGTCTTTGCGATCTCTGCCCAGCGCCACGAGCCGTCGGGCGAGAACGTGGCGACGCGATCGAGCGCGCGCGCCAGCGCCTGCGTATCATTCGCGGTGATGGCGGGGGCGATGTTGCTGCGCATCCACCTCTGGAGCGGACACGGATTGAGCTTGGTGCCGCACGGCCCCGAAGACACGGGCGCCGTCGGCGGCTTCGTCGGTGGCTTCACGCCGCCGGTGGGAGGGGTGGGCGTGGGAGGCGTGGGGATCGGCGGTGGATTGATCGCGGTCGCGATGGTGCTCACCGGCGGCGGGGGCGCCTTCACGAGGCGAACGTCCGGCGCGGGGCTCTCGCGCCAGTCGCTCAGGAAGGCGAACTCGGGCGGGTCGCCGTGGCACGTGCCGCAGTCGTGATCCTTGCCGTCGGTGCGCTTCAGGCGACCGACGAACTCGTTCGACATGAACTCGGCGACCTTGTCCTTGTCGCGGCGGTCCAGCGTGAAGAGCGCGCCGTTGTGGCAGCTGTCGCAATAGAGGAGGTCGCCGTTGTCGTAGGCGAGGCCGCGCACGATGTCGTTCCACATCCGCTTCGCGACGCGCTTGCGGCGAGTGTCCGCGCGGAAGTCGGGATCGGAGTGGCAGCCGCTGCACGGAACGCCGAGCGCCGTGTTGAACGTCTCCATGACGAGCAGCCGCTGGCTCTTGTCGAGCTGCTCGAGCGGAGGGAGCTTCTTCGGATCGAGGCCGACCGAGGCGAGCGCGTCTGCCATGCGCGTGGGCGAGATCGGGCGCATCTCGCCTTTGCCGCGGATCGAGAACGGGCGGCTCGGTGTGCGCGCGATCGTCGCGGGCGCCGGAGTGCCACACGCCGCGACGAGAAACGATAGCGCGAGCGTCGCGAACAGCGCGTAGGTGAGCCTCTTCCCCATGTTCAACCGGAGGTACGTTACTGGGAAAAGCGCTGGAACGGTGCGGGAAACCGCACCTTTTGCAGTGTGCAGGCGATGCGAAAGCGCGCTTTGCGTGGTGGGACCCGTAAGGTAAGCTGCCGGCGCGCGTTGTTCGAAGAGAACCTGCGTACAACAAGGAGCTTTCATCGTGAACCACCCCGGAAAAATCTTCTGTCTTGCGGCCCTCGGCGCGTCCCTCGTCTCAGGAGTCGCCGGATGCGGTGGTGACAAGAAAGCCGACCCCGCGACCGCGAACAACGCAGCGACCCAGCCGGGCCAACCTGGCTATCAGCCGCAGCCGGGCGCGCAGCCGGGGTACCAGCCGCAGCCGGGCGCGCAGCCGGGCTATCAGCCGCAGCCGGGCGCGCAGCCGGGATACCAGCCGCAGCCGGGCGCACAGCCGGGATACCAGCCGCAGCCGGGCGCGCAGCCAGGCGCGCAGCCGGGCGGATTCCCGGGTATGCCGAGCGCACCTCCGGCGGGTGCGGCTGGTGGGAGCGCCCAGGCGCTTGACCCGAACGTCGCCATGGTCGCGACGACTGCGCTCGCGACGATCGCGAACACGCAGGCGCCGGGCATGGCGCGCGAAGGCAACACGCTCGCCGGCAACTTCACGCCGACCCAGACGCTGTCCATGCCGTTCACGATCGCGCCGGGCAAGTGCTACACGGTCGTCGCTGCTGGCGTCGGTCCGGGCATGCAGGTCGACATCACGGCGCAGGCCTCGGGCCCCGTCGCGATCCCCGGCTTCAATCCGCAGTTCGGCTCCGCGCAGGGCAAGCCGAGCCCCACGGGCTCGCAGGCGGTGCTCGGCGGTGGCGCGAACTGCATCAAGCTCGCGCTCTCGCCCATCCCGATCCAGGCGACCTACGTCATCACCGTGAGCAAGGGCTCGGGGATGGTCGCGGCGCAACTCTACTCGAAGTGATCCCACCAGGAGCCACCATGAAACTCGGAACTGCCTTCGGCTGCGCAACGCTCGCTCTCGCCTTCGTTTCCTCGGGATGCGGAGGCGACAAGAAGCCGGCGACCCCGCCGCCGAACGGCAGTGCCACGCCGCCCAACAACGGCGCCCCCAACAACGGCATGCCCAACAACGGCATGCCCAACAACGGTGCCCCCAACAACGGCATGCCCAACAACGGTGCCCCCAACAACGGCGCGTGGAACAACAACCCGCCGCCGAACAACGGCATGCCGAACAACAACCCCCCGCCCAACACGGGCGTGCCGAACAATCCGCCGCCGCCCGCGAACACGGGCAACGTCGCGCAACAGATCGATCCGAACGTCGCGATGGTCGCGCAGACCGCGCTTGCGACATTCGCGAGCACCGCGCTGCAGCCGGGCATGGTCCGCGAGGGCAACACGCTCGCCGGCAACTTCACGCCGACGCAGACGCTGTCCATGCCGTTCACGATCGCGCCAGGCAAGTGCTATTCGATCGTCGCCGCGGGCGTGGGCCCGGGGATGGAAGTGGACATCACGGCGCAGGCCTCGGGGCCCGTCGCGATCCCGGGCTTCAATCCGCAGTTCGGTCAGGCGAAGGGCAAGCCGAGCCCCACGGGCTCCTCGGCCGTGCTCGGTGAGAAGGCGAACTGCATCAAGCTCGCGCTCTCCCCCATCCCGATCCAGGCGACCTACGTCATCACCGTGAGCAAGGGCTCCGGCATGGTCGCAGCGCAGCTCTTCTCGAAGTGAGCGCACCTCCCGCACGTCCCGGGCAGAGCAGCATTCTCTTGCACGAGTCGCCGCGCGCGGATGGCTCGTTCGAGCGCGTGATGCTCGAACAGGGCGACGCAGGACTCGCGCTCAAGGACGACACGGGCGTGCATCCTCTTCCCGACGGAGCGCTCGCGGCCGTCATGAAACGCTATGGAAAGCCGCTCGAAAGCGCGCTGCCGAAGGCCGAGGAGGTCCTCGCGATCGGTGAAGGCGAGCGGCTCGTTCGCTTCCGGCACAAGTCGATCTTCGACGTGATCGGCAAGGACTACATCGCATACGAAGCGACGGGAGAAGAGACGCTGGCGGAGCTGGCGACAGCGGTGACCGCAGCGCTGAGCCACCTCGCGAACGCGTACGAAAAAACGACCTCGACCTAGACCTCGACCGGTAGGGTATGATGCCGGCATGGCGACGACCCCCGCACACTCCGATCACGAGCTACTCACCGCGTTCGCATCCAAGGACTACGGCGTGTACTCGGCCGCGGAGGAGGAGCTCGAGGAATGGTTCGCGGCGAACCAGGCAGAAGCTCTCGCGCGAGCGACCGCGCTGTGTGAGCTCGCGCTGACGCCCGCCTTCGCGTCCAGCCGTGAGCGCGCCGGTTACTCGGCGCTGCCGCTTCTCGCGCGCGCCCTGCCGGCAGGCGGCGAGCTTCCGGCGAAGTGGGATCCGCTCGTCACGGCGTTCGGCGCCGAGGACGATCTGCGACTCGTGCTCCTGGCGATCCCGGCTTCGCGTCGCACGGCGATTCTCTCGCGCGAGATCAAGAAGGGCGAGGCGAACGCCGTCGCGCGCATCGCTGAGGATCTCCTGGATCTCGCGCCCGAATGCACGACCGCGATCCTGGCGCACTTCCAGAAGCGCGGCGAGCTCGCCACGGCCCTGCGCTGGGCTGCCCTCACGGACTGGGCACAGAAGCTCCCCCAGGTGTCCGCCATCCTGAAGGACCACGTGGGCCGCGCCGAGAAGGCCGCACCGAAGAAGGCCGCACCGAAGAAGAAGGCCGCGCCGAAGAGGGCCGCGCCGAAGAGGAAGGCCGCACCGAAGAAGAAGGCTGCGCCGAAGAAGAAGGCCGCGCCGAAGAAGCGCTGACAGCGATGGCGGCACGCGCGTCGTCACGAACGTGACCTGCGCAGGCGAAACCACTCTCGATCGGCCACTCTCGATCGGTTCATGCGCCGGCGTGCTCGACAGGTGGCTCTCCGCATTCCGGCAATAAGAGGTACACCTGTCAGGTGTACTGATGACGGTGAATTTGCACCATCTGGGGCAGCGATCACGTTTTTTAGCGGACGAAGTTCACCCGCGAGGTGTACTTCTGTTTGGAGCACCGCGGAGGGGGCATGCCGGCCTCGCCGGTCTGGTGGTACGGCCGCAAACAAACCTGACATAAGGATGACATCTTGGGCCGGTAAGGTCACCTGCATGAACGCACTCCACATCGACGCTCCCGCGAAAAGAACCTCGACCCCGACCCCGACCCCGACCCCGACCCCGACCTCGACCTCGACCCCGACCCTTCCCTCCTCTCCTGCCCTCGTCCTCTGCGAGCTTCGGGCGTCCTCGGAGCCCGGGCTGGAGTCTCATTCACCGTTCTGCCTCAAGGTGCATCGG
>JANXLV010000275.1 GCA_025355005.1 Myxococcales bacterium
CCACGTTGTTGCGCGAGTGCCCGAAGACGATGGTGGGCACCTCGGCGCGCACCAGGTCGGCCGCGAGCATCACGGCTTGCTTCACGTAGCTCGCGCGGATCCCGAGCTCCGCGTTCACCACCGGCGGATTGTAGAGGAACACGCGACGCTCGCCCCGGGGCGCGCCGCTCTCGCCGATGCACACGACGCGCTCTTCCGGCATACCGAAGATGCGCGCGGCGTGCTCGCGTGGGTTGCCGATGGTGGCGGTCGCGCTGATCAGGATCGGCTTCGAGCCGTGGAACTCGGCGATGCGGAGCAGCCGGCGGATCACGTTCGCGACGTGCGAGCCGAACACGCCCTTGTAAGTGTGGAGCTCGTCGAGGACCACGTACTTGAGGTTCTGGAACGTCTTCGCCCACGCGGTGTGATGCGGAAGGATGCCCGTGTGGAGCATGTCCGGATTGGTGATGAGCACGCGCGACATCTCGCGCGCGGACCTGCGCGCATCCGCCGGCGTGTCGCCGTCGTAGACCACGGCGGGCGTCTTGAGGCCGGCCTCGCGCATCAGCTCGCGCATGCCCGCCTCTTGATCGCGCGCGAGCGCCTTCGTGGGGAACATGTAGATGGCGCGCGCGTCCTCGTCGCGGATGAGCGCGTCGAGCACGGGCAGGTGGAAGCAGTAGCTCTTGCCGCTGGCGGTGGGGGTGGCGACGACAAGACCGCGGCGCTGCTCGGCGCCCGCGTTCGCCCCGATGTTCGCGACGTCGAAGGCCCGCGCCTGATGGCTGTAGAGTACATCTACTCCGCGGGCGCGCAGGGCAGCGGTGAGCTGCGGGGAGAGGCCGGCCGGGAAAGGGGCGTATGTGCCCTCCGCTTCCTTGGCGGTCTTGTCCGCCACGACGCAGGGCTTCACGATCTCGCTATTTTGCCAGTGCGAAACGACGGCGGCGAGGCCTTTGGGGCGTCGCCAGGGCGGGGGGACTGCGGCTGCCATGGTACTGAACATGTAGACAGATGTTCAGTCCTTGGGCAAGCCCTGAAAAAACGTTCTCAAACGCGAATGGCTTCGCTAGAAGCCTTCACCTGCTTCGCGTCCCCATGTGACGTGATCCCAGCTTTTCGCCTCATGACCTCAGAAGACACCTCCGGCGCCGCGCACGAACCCCAACATCCCGAGGGCGAAGCTACGTCGACCGAAGCGGAGGCACCCGCACCGGCACCTGCTGACGAGCTCAGCGTGGCGGCAGGTGAAGGGGCGAGCGCCGGCACCGCCGAGCCGCCGCCTGTCGTCCAGCCCGTCGAGGAGCCCATCGCGCCTGGTGTGGAGCGCCTTGCACCGCCGATGTTCGCCGCGAAGAAGATCGCGGACCCGTCGCTGGGCCCGGGTCCGGCGCCTTCGTTCCTCGCGGCGGTCGCGATCATCTCGCTCGTCAGTGACATTGGCAGCAAGCTCTGGGCGGAGGCGAACCTCAATCCGATGAAGGGCGGCGCGCCGCTCGAGCTCGTGAAGGACCGCCTCACGCTCATGTACGCCGAGAACAAGGGCGGCGCGTGGGGCCTCTTGCAGGGCACGCGCGAAGATGTGCGTCGTCCGTTCTTCCTGCTGGTCTCCGTCGCCGCAATCGCGTTCATCGTCACGCTCTATCGACGGCTCACGCCACGCCAGCGCGCGCTGAAATGGGGCCTTCCGCTCGTGCTGGGCGGGGCGCTCGGCAACGTGTTCGATCGCATCCGCTACGGCTTCGTCGTGGACTTCATCGACCTTCGCGCAGACACGATCCACAAGGGCAACGAGCTCATCGCGAAGTACAACACCGCGCACCAGGTGACGGACCACTGGCCCACCTTCAACGTGGCGGACATCGCCATCTGCGTTGGTGTCGCGCTCATGGCGGTGGACATGTTCACGTCGAAGCGCGGGCCGAAGCGACGTCCCATGCCGAGCGGTGACCTGGCCTCCGCGGTCGACGCAGAGATCGCAGCGGCTCCGCCCGCAGGCGAAGCTGCCGCTGAGCTCCCCGCAGGCGAAGCCAGCGACGCGAGCGGGCACCCCGCCGCGGACGGCGAGCCCAACGCTGCAGCCGTGCCCGAGCCCGCCGGCGAGAAGGCGTAGTCGGGCACCGCACGGATGCGACCGGAGCTCTTTCGTCTCGAAGGCGTGGGCTTCCCGGCGTACTTCGTGATGTTGCTCTCCGGGTTCTTCATCGCCACTGCGCTCGGTGCGATGTGGGCGAAGCGCATCGGGCAGAACCCCGACGTGATCGTCGACCTTGGTCTGGCGATGCTCCTCTCCGGTGTCGCCGCGTCGCGCATCTTCCACGTCTTCTTCGACGGACACTTCATGGACTACGTGCACATCTGCACCGATCCGTCGAAGGTCGACTGGCTCGTCACGCGCGCGGAGTGCGCTGGCCGTTACAAGGGACACTGGGACGTCGCGGCCGGCGTATGCCATCCGGTGGAAACGAACTGCTTTGCGTGGGCGGAGTTCTGGGCCGGTGGTCTCACGTACTACGGCGGGTTCATCGGCGCGTCGCTCGCCGCCATCGTCCTCTTGAAGCGTGACAAGTTCCCGTTCTGGAAGGCCGCTGACATGGCCGGATTCTGCGTGCCTGTCGGGCTCGCGTTCGGACGCATGGGCTGTCTGCTGGCGGGCTGCTGCTTCGGGGCCGAGTCGTCCGTGCCGTGGGCGCTCTCGTTCCCGCCGCAGAGCCCCGCGAGCGAGGCGCAGTGGAAGGCGCACACGCTGGCAAACCCCGCGGCGTGGAGCAATCCCGTGCATCCTACACAGATCTACGAAGCGGCCGCGTCGCTCGCGATCGCTGCGTTCTGCCTCTATTACGTGCATCCGCGGAAGCGCTACGACGGACAGGTGTTCGCCGCTTTCCTCGTGCTCTACGCCGTGGCGCGCGCGGGTCTCGAGATCCTCCGTCGCGACGACCGCGGCGGCATCAGCTTCCTCTCCACCTCGCAGATCGTCGGCGTCCTGTGCGTCATCGCTGCGGTGGTCATTCATCAGCTGCGCGCGCCCAAGCCGCCCGCAAAGGAGACCGCATGAGCGCGAAGATACTCGACGGCAAGAAGCTCGCAGAAGAGGTCCGCGCGGAGGTGAAGAAGGGCGTGGACGCCTTCGTCGCCAGGCATGGTCGCGCGCCGGGACTCAGCGTGCTCCTCGTCGGGGAGGATCCGGCGAGCCAGGTCTACACGCGCAACAAGGAGAAGATGGCGAAGGAGGTCTCGATGAACGGCGCCCTCTACCGGCTCCCGCTCGAGACGACCGAGGCCGAGCTCCTCTCGTGGATCGACAAGCTCAATCGCGACGACGCGGTGGACGGCATCCTGGTGCAGCTCCCGCTCCCGAAGCAGATCGACTCGGAGAAGGTCCTCGACGCGATCGACCCGAAGAAGGACGTGGATGGCTTCCATCCAGTGAATGCCGGCCTTTTGTCCTCCGGCAGGGCCAGCCTCACCCCGTGTACTCCGCGCGGCTGCATGAAGCTGCTCGAGCTCGCCGGGGCCAAGCTCGAAGGCGCGCGCGCCGTCGTGGTGGGACGCAGCAACATCGTCGGCAAGCCGCTGGCGCAGCTCCTGCTCGCGAAGAACGCTACGGTCACCATCGCGCATTCGCGCACCAAGGACCTCGCAGCAGTCTGTCGCGAGGCCGACATCCTGATCGCGGCGGTCGGGAAGGCCGAGATGATACGCGGCGACTTCGTGAAGCCGGGCGCCACCGTGATCGACGTCGGCATCAACCGCATCGACGCGCCCGAGCTGGGCGCAGGCAAGACGCGCCTCGTGTGCGACGTGGCGTATGCAGAGGCCCTTACGGTCGCGGGAGCCATCACGCCAGTCCCGGGCGGCGTCGGCCCCCTGACGATCGCGTGCCTCCTCGAGAACACGCTCATCGCAGCCACGGCGCGAACGTCGCAGTAGAAAAATATTCCTCGTGCCAAGGTTTCGGCGCGAGCGTCGGTCCTAGGAGCAACACCGCTGCGTATTGTCGCCCGTCGGGCACGAAGCGCGTCGCGTGAAAACAAGGCCGTGGTCGCGCAAGACGCGGTGCTTTCTGGAGGTCCCATGCTCTCTTCGTTCGCGCGGCGTGGTCGCCTCGTCATGGCTGCATGCGCTCTCGGTTCCGTCTTCGTTGCCCACGGCGCGCGCGCCGCGGACGTGTGCATAGACGAGAGCGCGAAGAGCTCTGTCTCTTCGTGCAGCGCATTTTCGGGCGCGCAGACGTTCGACGTGACCTCGCATGGAGGTGCGCCCGCCATTCGTCTGGTCGCACCGAAGGCCATCGAGACGAGGCGACCGGAACAGAAGAAACCCACGCCCGAGGGCTTCGACGGACCGCGCGACGACCGCACGTTCCGCCTGAACATCCGCCGCAAGGGAATGCTGATCGTGGAGATCCAGGGCGTGGAGCAGCTGCTGGTGCAGACGCCGCGCGGCGCGGCCGATCGCGCGACGATCATCCGCAGGCTGGCGGAGGACTACGTGGAGCTCGAGGCAGCGGCGGTCCGCGAGAAGACGCTCGCTGAGATCGCCCGTGACGAGGCGAAGAGGAAGGAGCCCGCAAAGGCCGGCGACTTCCAGACACAGGCGAACGCGGCCGACGTCGCGGCGAAGAGCTCACGCGCAAAGGCGATCGCGAACTACACGCTCTTGAAGACGGACTACCCGAACTATCCGGAGCTCGACGCCGTCCTCTACTACCTCGCGTACGAGCACGAGCAGGGCAAGGACAACGAGAACGCGCGCAAGGTCTACTACGAGCTCATCTCCAGGCGGCCTGATTCCCGCTTCATCCCGAATGCGTACCTGGCGTTCGGCGAGCTGTTCTTCGAGGAAGGGCAAGGCGACCCGACGAAGTGGCCACTCGCCGCGCAGGCGTACTTGAAGGTCGTCTCGTTCCCGCCGCCGGCAAACAAGCTATTCGGGTATGCCCACTACAAGCTTGGCTACGTCTTCTGGAATCAGGGTGACTTCGCGCACGCGATGAGCGAGTTCAAGAAGGTTGCCGACTTCGGCGTGGCCTTCTCGCAGCTGCCGGGTGCGGACAAGCTCGCGGAGAATGCGCGCCGCGACATCATCCAGGTGTATGCGCTCGTTGGCGATCCCGCGCGCGCGTACGGCTTCATCCGGAGCATCTCGCGCGATCCTGCGGGCGTGAACGTCGAGACGTTCGATCGCCTCTATGCGCTCGGCGTGGCCTACTTCGACACCGGGCACTACCCCGAGGGGATCATGGTCATGAAGGATCTCCTTCTCCGCGACCATGGCGGCGCGCGCGCGTGCACCTACCAGGCGCACGTCACGGAGGCGACGATGGCCCTGCGCGCCTCGGACAAGGACGCGATCGCCGTGGAGCTCGAGAACCAGCTGCGCGCGCACAAGGACATGCGCGCGAGCGACAAGCCTGCGGACGTGAAGCTCGCGTGCGCGAACAAGACCGCGGAGCTCGTGACGGAGACCGCGATGGCCTACCACCTGGAGGCCGTCGGCACCGGAAACCAGCGCGGCACCGGCGACAAGCGGACGAAGAAGCTCGCTGCGGCGCTCTACCGGCGCGCGGTCGACACGTTCACGAAGGAAGAACTTGTAAGTTACACATATCCTCGCCTCGTGAAGGAGGACTGGCCCACGGCGCACAGCATGAAGTTCGCGCTCGCGGATCTGCTGTACGCGGACGAGCGCTGGGCGGAGTGCGGGCCCGCGTTCGAGGCCGTCGTGGACGACGATCCGAAGGCGTCGAATGCGCCGGAGTCCGCGTACGCGGCCGCGCTCTGCTACCAGAAGGTGTTCGAGGCCGAGCACGCAAAGGGTGAGGCTCTCCGCGGCAACGGAACGCTGAGGCCTCGTGACGAGCGCGCGGCCGCATCACCGGACGAGACCGCACGCCTGCGGAAGAAGCCGCTCACGGATGCGCAGCGCGGAATGCTGCACGCGTTCGATCGCTACGTGTGCACCATCAAGCCGCAGGCGTCGGACGCCGCGGGGCAGGCGCAGCTCTGCGAGGTGAAGTATGCCCGCGCGCGCACCTACTTCGAGGCGCAGCACTGGGCAGAGGCCGCGGAGGCGTTCCGCGACATCGCGAAGAACCCGTGCGATCCGGACTCGGGAATCTACGCCGCGCAGCTGTACCTGGAGAGCGCGAACATCCTCGCGATGCACGGCGAGCCCGCGCGTCCCGCATGCTTCACCGAGATGCGCGCCGACATCCCGCGCATGGAGGAGCTCTACTGCCGCGGGGATCTCGCGCAGAAGAACACGGAGTCGTGCCTCGGGCTCTCGATCGTGGCGGTGGATCTGACGCGAAAGGAGGCGGAGGCGAAGATCGGAAGGGCTGCCGCGCTCGCGGGCCCGGCGTCGCTCGCGCTCTACGAGGAGGGCGGCAACATGTACTTCGAGCTGTTCCGCGAGCATTGTCAGGCAAAGGTGGCGGCTGGCAAGAGCCCCACGGCGCAGCGCTGCGACGAGATCGGCTACAACGCCGCGCGCGCTTTGCAGGCTGCGCGCCTGGTCGCGAAGGCCATCACGGCACGAAAGGCGCTGCTGGAGTTCGATGCAGCGACGAACGGAAGGAGCGGGCTAGCGCGCAAGGCCAGCTTCGAGATCGGGCAGAATTACCAAGCGATCGCCGTCTACGAGCTCGCCGCGGACTGGTTCGAAAAGTACGCGAAGTCGGACCCGCGCGGCGAGAAGGCCGATCAGGCGCTGTCGGACGCCACGCTGCTGCGCATCGGCCTGGGCCAGGAAGATCGCGCGCTGGACGATGCGCACGCGTTCGCGCGTGCCTATGGAGACAAGAAGCCGAAGGAGGCAGCGCACGTGGCGTTCGCCGTGGGCGCTCACTACGTGGAGAAGGGCGAATGGGACAAGGCGCGCGCGGAGCTGTCGCGCCAGATGGGGCTCATCGACAGGGCCGCGAGCCGCGACGTCGCCGTCCAGGCACACGCGCAGCTCGGGCGCGCGAGCTCCCATCTGTCGGGTGGCGATCCGCAGGCGCGGGCCGAGTACGGGCGCGTGCACGCGCTCTGGAAGGAGCCGGCGGACGCAGAGGCGAAGATCCGCGCCGCCTTTCCGGACGAGTCCGCGCCGGAGGTGGAGAAGCGAATCCGCCGCGCGCTCGACGCTGTCGCAGAGGCACACTTCTTCGCCGCGGAGGAGGCGAGGAAGAGCGGCGTCGAGCCGCTGAAGTTCCCGACGTACCGCGGCGCGGGAACCAAGGAGGACGTCGAGGCCTTCGTGAAGAACAAGGTGCGCGACTGGTACGAGAAGAAGATGGTCGCGATCGCGAAGGTCGAGGGCGAGTACGGAAAGATCCTCGATCTCAAGCCCACGTCGTTCGTTGCTACTGCGCCGCCGCGCTGGGGCATCGCCGCTGGCTCTCGCGCCGGGCTCATGTGGGGGGACTTCGTGGACGACTTCCGTCGCTCACCGATCCCGGCGGCGTGGAAGGGCACGATCCTCGAGCAGATCTACACGCGCGGCATCGACGAGGCGAGCGAGCCCTACAAGGTGAAGCACGCGAAGCCCGCGCTCAAGAAGTGCCTCGACCTCTCCGTGCAGTTCCAGTACTTCGACGAGCACTCGCGCGCGTGCGAGGTGTGGCTCGCGAAGAACTACAAGGCCGAGTACCACGTGGTCGACGAGCTCCGCGCGGCCCCATCGCTCGTCAACTCGGGCCTCGCCGAACGCGCGCCACCTGTCGCGCAGCAGAAGCGGCCCTGAGGTTCGCCGGAGCTGCGCGCGGAGCTGCGCGCTCTACTGCTTCGCGAGCTCGGCTTCGATGACGGCGGTCACGGACGCATCATCCGGTGTGGTCCCGGTGAGGAACCGCTGCACGACGTCGCCCTTCTTGCCGATGATGAACTTCTCGAAGTTCCACGCGACGTCGGCCGTGCCGCTGTTCGGCTGCGCCTTCAGCCACGTGTAGAGCGGCTGCTCGTCTGGCGCGTTCACGTTCGCGATCTTGAACATGGGGAACGTGATGCCGTAGTTCGTCGTGCAAAACGAAGAGACGTCCTTGCCGTCCGAGAACTCCTGGTTGAACGACTGCGATGGGAAGCCGAGCACGAGGAAGCCCTGGCTCACGTACTTCGCGTAGATCGCCTGCAGCGGCGTGTACTGCGGCGTGTACCCGCACATCGACGCGGTGTTCACGACGAGCAGCACCTTCCCCTTGTAGATGCACATGGGCACCGTGACCTCGCTCGTCAGCGTCGTCACGTTGATCGCATCGAGCGAGCCGGGCTTCGCGCTCGCGCTGCAGTCCGTCGATGCATCTGCGAGGCCAGTCGGCGGCGGCGCCACGTATCCCGCATCCATCGCCGTCGGCACGGGGGGCGCAACGTGATGGCCAGCGTCGGTGCCCGGCTCCACGCCGTTCGTCGTCCCGTCACCACCGCCGCCGGAGGACTGGGTGGTTGAGCTGCACGCGAAGACGAGAGCGGATGAGACCGCCAGCACTCCGAGGAGGTTCGTGCGCATGTTCGTCAATGTATCATACGCACGGCGACGACGCCCGGATCGCAAGCGCGCCGTTTGTCGAACGCCGCTCTGTGGCAACGTGAGTGAGAAGGTCTCGCGCTGCCCAGCCGTCAACTGAGCTTCAAGGTCGTCGAGAGGCCGCCGTGTGCTCTGAGCCGGAAAACAGAGCGCTGCCCGCAGGGGGTGCGCGCTCTTTGCTTTGTGGGGGCGAGCGTCGCCTGTGATGGCCATCGGCGCTATGATCGATTCCATGGTCGCGAATGTTCGCCCGGCTGTTCCCGCCACCTATCGCGATATCGAGGTTCTGCCTGAGCACGTTGTGGGTGAGCTGATCGCGGGCGTGCTGTACACGCACGCACGGCCGGCCATTCCGCACGCGGTGGCGGCCAGCGCGCTTGGCGATGAGCTCGGGCCCCCGTTCAAAAGAGGGCGCGGCGGGCCGGGGGGATGGGTCATCCTGTACGAGCCCGAGCTGCACCTGGGTGAGGACGTGCTCGTGCCGGATCTCGCAGGTTGGAGGCGCGAGCGTCTGCCGCAGATCCCTGCGGATGCATATTTCACGCTGCCGCCCGACTGGCTCGCGGAGGTGCTGTCTCCGTCGACGGCCGCAGTCGATCGTGGCGAGAAGCTGCCGATCTATGCGCGCGAGCGAGTGACGCACGTGTGGTTCGTCGAGCCGATCGCGAAGACCCTCGAGATCCTTCGCCTGGATGGAGCGACGTATCGTGTCGTGAGCACGCTACACGGTGACGCACAGGTGCGCGCCGAGCCGTTCGATGCAATCGAGATCGACCTCACCAGCCTGTGGGCTCGCTGAGCGGCCCAGCCCCGACGGCCGACGCGGTGCCGGGATAGCCGAAATGGGCTGGGTGGGAGAGGATCAGTTTTTCTTGCGCAACCTTTCCGTCGTGCGGTCGATAGGTGAGGAGCCACGCTGCTGGTGGTAGTTTGATCTCAGCCGATCGCCATGCCGTCCACCCATTCCTACGCGCTGAACGACGTGATTCACGTTCCCGGGAACGCGTTCCGGGTGAAGTCGCACCTTGGGCACGGCGGCATGGGCGAGGTCTACCTGGTGACGGACCAGAAGCTCGGCTCCGACTGCGTGCTCAAGCTGCTGCGCGCATCTGCAGCGGAGCACGAGTCTATCAAGGAGCTCTTCTTGAACGAGGCGAAGGTCCTTCGCCGCATCAACCACAACAACATCGTGCGCGTGTTCTGGGCGAACGAGACGAACGCCAAGGAGCACTTCTACTTGATGGAGCAGCTCCACGGTCTCTCGCTCGCCGACTACCTGTCGCGGCGCAGGGAGACGGGACGCACCGAGCTGCGCGTGTACTCCGCGCTCGACCTGGGCATCCAACTCTTTCGTGGACTGAAGGTCGTCCACGACGCTGGCGTGATCCATCGCGACATCAAGCCGCACAACCTCATCATCCACCGCGCGGACGGCGAGCAGTTCCTGAAGTTGATCGACTTCGGGATCATCAAGCTCGTCACCGACGCCACCCCCGAGAACCGGTTCGTCGGCACACCGTCGTACGGCGCGCCGGAGCAGATCCAGTGCAAACGACTCACGACCGCCGTAGATGTCTTCGCCGCGGGTGTCGTGATGTTCGAGCTCCTCACCGGGCGGCGCCCATACAAGGACGTCGTCGCGGAGTCGGATCTGGTCGCACGTTCGCACATCGAGGCGCCGTTGATCTCGCAGCACGGCCAGTTCCCGCCGAAGCTCGTGGAGCTCGTGGCCGCGACGTTGGCGCTCGATCCGGCGAAGCGCCCTTCCGCGCTGGACGTCGCGCGCGTGCTCGAGCCGATCAAGAGCGTTCTCCCGAAGCACGACGCGCAGCACCGCATGGAGACCGTGGAGCTCCTGAAAGATCCGACGCAGGACGTCCAGCACATCACGAAGGCGGAGCTCGACAACGCGACTGATCCGGACGGCATGCAGGACATGCCGTGGCTCGCAGAGGTTCGCCGTCAGCACGAGATGAACGAGATCCTCGGACACGAGAACGGTGCGGAGCTCAATCCGACCAGGCTCGGCATACCCAAGCGCCCGCAGGCTCCCGCCGACGCGGAGGCGCTCGCGTTCGCGACCACAAAGCCCATGCCGCCGCCGCGCGGCGAGACCTCCGTGGTGCTGAAGAATCAGACGGCGCCGATGCCACCTCCGCCAGCCGCGTTGCCAAGGCATCAGATGCAAACGCACGTCGCCAAGCGAGACCAACCGCAGCGCTCTGGTTTCGACACCGGGCCGATGTCGGCTCCTCCGCCAACCCCGCTCCCCATCTCGGTCGAGCGCCAGATCGGTCACGTCCGCGAGCTTGATCCAGAGGGAGCGAACTGGCAGCAGGCGCTCTCGAAGGAGCGTCGGGAGCTGACGGCGCCGATGCCCCCGCCCTCGCTCACACCCTCGGCACCGAACGCGCGCAAGCTCGTTCCCGGCAAGGACAAGATCCCCAAGACTCCCGTGGCTTCGTCGCGCTCGGGCTCTCGCACGCGAAGCTTCTACGTGAGCGTCGGGCTTGGCGCTTTTGTTGCCACGTTGGCCGTCGCTCTGCTCGTGTTCGCCTGGCGCGCGCATGGGCCAAGCGCGAAGGGAGCGGCGCGGTGACGAAAGAGTCGGATACGCAGCCGGACCCGCCGCCCGCGGACGACACGGAGCTGGAGGCGGCGCGCCAGAAGGAAGCAGCGCTGCAGGCAGAGGTTGACGCGATCGAGCAGCAGCTCGCGAACCGCCGCCCGCCGGTTTACTACGAGGAGACATCGCAGAGCGACGGCGAGCGCGGGGCTCGCTACTACGCCTCGCACGAACCCCCGAAGGTGACGGCGCACGTCACCATTCCGGACGGTAGAGTGATCCTGAACGCGACGCCGGTACCCGCGCTGGAGCTCGCGACGACTACGCAGCCGATGGGGCTTCGCGCTCCCGAGGCGCCAAACGCGGGCCCGAACGGGACGGATCCGATGTGGCTGCCGGCGCCCAGCTCCCCTGCGACTCCTGCCGCCATGAGACCGCGCATCGATCGGGCGCGCGAGACCACCATGAACGTGGCGCTTCCCGTGAACACTTCCATCACGCGACTCAAGGCGTCGTTGGTGGCGGCAGCGCTCGCCGGAGTGGTGTTGGCGGTGATCGTTCTCCTCTCCAAGGGCGCAGGCACGGGCCCGAGTGTGGCCAGCAAGCCGATGGCGCCCCCATCCGCCGCAGTGACGCCGAGCGCAGCGCCGCGTTCGCCGCCATCGGCCGGTGCGCCGGTGACTGCGCCAACGCAGACTGCTCTCGCTGCGCCTCCAACGACTGGGCACGCGCCGGCATTGCGGCCACCGCCTGAGCCGACAAGTCCCGGCAGCCCCACAACGATCCCTGAGCCAGCGGTTCCGTCCGCCGCACCAGTCACAAGCGCGGTAGCGCCCGGCCAGAACGTCACGCGTGTAAAGGAGACTTACTAGTGAAGAGGAGGGATCTCATTGTCGCTGCGGTCGTAGCGCTGGCGAACGTCGCGGGCGGCGCTGACATGCTGCGCGCTGACGAGGCACGCGCCGCGGACCCGATGCGTGAAGAGGGCGAGGCTCGCTTCAAGGAGGGCGTGAAGCTGATGAAGGAGGGCAAGTTCGAGCAAGCCCGACTGAAGTTTCAGCAGTCGTACGCCGTCGCGCAGCGGGATTCGGTGGTCCTCAACCTGGCGATTGCGGAGCAGAACGCGAAGATGCCCGTCGAGTCGCTGACGCACCTTCGCAAGTATCTCGCGAGCACGAAGGTCGACGCGAAGGAGAAGGACGAGTTGCGTACGACGATGCTTCCGCAGCTCGAGCAACAGACCTCTCGAATCCAGCTGCGTGGCGCAGACGTGCTGCGCGTGAAGGTCGACAGCTACGACGTCTTGCCGACGGAGCTCATCGACGTGACGCCCGGCGTCCATCACATCGATGCGGGGGACCAGCACCGAGAGGTCTCGCTGGCCGCAGGTGAGTCCAAGCTCGTCGACTTCACGCCCGCGCCTCCGCAGCCCGCGGCGACAGCGACGGCGCCTTCGATTCCAGCCGCGTCCGGAAGCAGCGCCGGTCCTCAAGTGGAGGTCCCGCGGCCACCGACTTCGGCCGAAGATCGCGACGTCGTGTGGACCGTTCCGCGCATCGCGATCACGTCGGCCCTCGTGGTCGTTGGCGGCGTCGGGCTCGGTCTCGGAATCGCGGGGAGCTCTTCGGCCTCGAGCGCCGACGATCGCATTCGAAACGACAAGACGGGCGTCGCGTCTTGCGCCGGCGTGACCACGGGCGGTTGCGCCGATCTCGGGCCCGCGTACAACGCGAAGAGCTCGGCGCAGACCCAACAAAACGCGGGAGTGGCCCTCGGAATTGGTGGGCTCGCGCTCGCCGCTGGCAGTGTGGTGTATTGGTACGTGCGGCCCGCGCAGGTGAGCGTCGCACCATCCGCGACGGCGAACAGCGGCGGGCTCTTGGTCTTCGGTAGCTTTTAGGAGGGTGCAATGAAGCGTGCGTTCTGCGTCGTGGGGCTCTTGGTTTCAGGCGGATTCACCGCAGTCGCGTGCGGCGGAAGCAGTCCCTCGTGTGAGGATCTGCTCACGTGCGGGTCTGGCGGCGACGGCGGCGGAAACGACGGCGCGAACGCCACAGATGGAATGTCGACCCTCGATGGCTCCGTCCCCACGGACGGGAGCACCATCGACGCGCCTCCTGGCTGTGACCTGACGGCAGACCCGAAGGACTCACCCGCGTGCGTCGCGGATTCCGTCGGCGTCTTCGTAGACGCGACGAACGGCTCTGACACGACCAACGATGGGACGAAGTCGAAGCCGTTCCAGACGATTCAGCGGGCTCTCACGGCGAACGCTGCAGCGAAGCCGCGCATCCACGTCTGCGCGGGGAGCTACACGGACAACATCACCATCGACCAAGGGCACGCGTCGAGCATTTATGGCGGCTTCGCATGCGGAGCGTGGACGTACGCGACAAGCAACGCGGTGGTGAACAAGCCCGCGGTCAACTATGCGCTGCAGATGTCGGACGTGACGAGCGCGGTGACCATCGCGGATGTGGAGCTAGACGCACCGGACGGCACTGCTTTGAACGTGCACAGCATCGCGGCGTTTGTGAAGGACAGCCCAAGCGTGACGATGAAGCGCGTGAAGCTCGTCGCGGGTGTGGGGTATCAGGGAGCAGACCAAGCAGCGGGCGCGACGGGCGCGTTGAAGAGTGCGACGCCAGGGGCGGACCAGAACGGCAACACGGGCACGGCGACAGTGGGCGGCCCGCAGCAGGTGTGTACGTGCGTGAACAACCTCACGAGCAAGGGCGGTAAGGGTGGGGACCTGAACGCAGACGGCGCCAATGGCGAGACGGCGCAAGCCGTGCCCATCCCGGCAGGGCACGCCGGTAGCGGCCAGACGAAGAGCGACTGTTTGATGGGAGCTGCCACCGCGCCTCTCATTGGCTCCGCTGCCCCCGACTCTCTTCCCGCGGCATCCGTCACGACACTCGGCACCCTGACTGGCTCTGGCTGGACGTCTTCCTCCGGCACCAGCGGTGCAGAAGGTCAAGCAGGCCAAGGCGGAGGGGGCGGAGGGGGGTCAGGAGGAGGAGGCGGAAGCGGCGGCTGCGGCGGCTGCGGAGGCGGCAAGGGCCTCGGAGGCGGAGGCGGAGGCGCGAGCGCCGCGCTCGTCGCACTGAGTGCACCCATCAAGCTTGTCGCTACTGCGCTGACCCCAGGCACCGGAGGAAGAGGCGGCAACGGAGGAGCAGGGGGAGCCGCGCAAGGGACCTCGGGCAACAAGGGAGCGCAAGGTGGAGCCGCGTGCCCCGGCGGAAACGGCGGCCTCGGAGGAGCGGGCGGAGCCGGAGGCGGAGGCGCAGGCGGTGTTGGCGCCGCCCTCATCTACAAGGGTACGAAGCCAACGTACGGCGGCGACAGCACGCTCAAAGCCGGCACGAAGGGAACTGGCGGCACGGGTGGAGCTGCGGGCACGAACGACGGACCGATGGGGCAGGGGACCGATGTCTACCTAGCGCCTTAGCCGTGCCGCTCACGATCATCGTCAGACTCGAAAAGGACTCTTCGCATCGACTCGTTTTCGATGGCGCCCGCGTCACGATTGGACGCGGCGACGGAATGGATCTCCGGCTCGTCGATGCGAGCGTCAGTCAGCACCACGCCACCATTCACGAGAAGGAGGGCGTGTACACCGTCACCGACCGAGGCAGCCGCAATGGTTCGTTCATCGGTGGCGTGCAGCTCGTGCCCAGCAGTCCGCGGATCATTCGGTCAGGCGATCTGCTGCGCGTCGGCCGCATCTGGCTCGAGGTGAAGCTCGGCGAGAAGCAAGACGAGGCGCCGTTGAGCGCGGCCATGGCGACACGTGAGCTCGCCCTCGCGCTCGTGTCGCGCGCGATGAAAGTGGACGCGCCCAGCGTCCGGGTCGTCGAGGGTCCGGACATGGGTGCCACGCTGAAGCTTGCGGATGATGGGCGTCAATACGTGGTGGGGCGCGGCGACGCTTGTGACTGGATGCTCAGGGATCCCGACGTCTCACGCACGCACCTCGAGATCGGCCGACGAGGGGCGACCATCACGATTCGCAACCTCGGCGCCCGAAATAGCGTCTTCGCCGGAAAGGTCGAGATTGCCGCGGGCGCCGACACGGTGTGGCGGGGCTCGTCGATGGTGAGACTCGGGAAGACCGTGCTTGCTCTCGAAGAGCCGATCGAGCGCGCGATTCTGGAGATTGGCGCCCTCGAAGAGCAGGCCGCGGACGTGACTTCGGAGGCCGTCCCACCGGCGGTCGTTGAAGCTGCTTCACTGCCGGCAAGCGCCGAGGCGCCCCGGTCGACGAACGGTGGCGCGGAGGATACCGCGACGGCAGCGCCCATCGCACTCGTTGCGCCGGAAGCACCCATTCCGGCGAAGAGGAGCAAACCCCACCGTGTCCAGGACGTCATCATCGTGGCCGGCACGGCGCTGGTGCTCGTGCTCGCAGTCGCGGTTCTGGTGTGGCTCCTGAAAGGGTGATCACACCAGCGGCCACGGCTGGTGAGATCCAGTCACCGGATTTTTTGATCCAGCGACTGGATCTACAAGATGGATGGGTCATGCCTGACGCACTGATGACAGACGTTCAGTGAAGACGTCATTCGTGATCCGGATAGTCTCGGCGCGTGGGGCGGAAGAGCGCGGTCAAGACTGTCTCGGCGATCCTGGCGGCGATCGAGAGAAAGCACGCGTGGCATCAGCCAGAGCTCGCGCGCGCGGTTGGCGTAACGGTGCCATCGCTGCGCAAGCATTTGCTGGAGCTCTCGGAGATTGTCCCGCTCGCAGAACGTCGCGATGGCCAGGAGGTGACCTGGTCGTTGCCCCGTGGATGGGACGCGGGCGGTCTGCGCATCCAGACGGCGACTCTATGGAAGATCATTCGCGTCGCCGCGCGCGCACCGAGGAGCAAGGATCGTGATGATCTCCTCTCGTGGCTTCTCAGGAAGAACCCGAAGTTTCCGTCTCTGGGCCGCATCGAGAGCGACATCTACTCGGCGGGAGAGGAGCAGCGCCTTCCGCTCGTTGAGGACGCAGCGATGAAGCGCCGCGTGCTCGGCATGCAGTACTTTTCGGAGACGATGCGGCAGCGAAGCGTGTCGGTGCAGCGCGTGCTTGCGCAACGCCCCGCACGGTTCGTTGCGTTCTGTCACCTGCGGCGCGAGCTGCGCATGTTCCGTGTAGATCGCATCCAGTCGGCCTGGGCGGAGCAAGATGCGCAGTTCATCGATGTTGCGGAGGCTGCGGTGCGCGGGTTTGTCGACCGGGCGGTGGATGGGTTCGCCGGGGCGACGACGGGGGACGTTCGCGACGACGCGTGCAGTTTCCACGTGCGTGATCCGGAGGCGCGTTGGGTTCGTGGCAACTTGCCCTCTGGAATGCA
>JANXLV010000300.1 GCA_025355005.1 Myxococcales bacterium
CTCTACGAAGAGCTCGTCGCCGAGGGCAAGGCGAAGCGAATTGGTTTCGAGGAGAGCTGCAAGCTCGGTTTCAAGCGCGGCGGTCTCCGGCGCGTCGTGATGGCGCGCGTGAAATATCAGATCACGGTGCCGAGCGGTGACACGATGTCTATTTGATTGCTGATGCGCCCCGCGGCATCGGTGACTTCACCGGATCCGAATCGGTATGGGAGAGGGACGCTCCCACGAAGCACCAGGTCGACGAACGCCTCTCGCTCGGCCCCCATCGTCGCGGTGGACATACCGGTCCCTCCCTCGTGGGCGGCACGCAGCTGCGTCAGGATCGCATTCAGACGGCTTTCGACGTGTTTGTTCATGGCGCCACCACGATGCCCGGTCGGGAGCCCGAGTCAATGCCTGAGGCCCGCGGACGCTCGCGGCGCGGGAACAGAGTCCCATCACGCGGCCTACGGGAGCATTCGCGTAGCGAAGACCCGGCCCTCCTTCATGATGATCGTGGTGTGTAGCGTCGAAGGATGGGATGCGCTGTTGGGTCGGCACCGAGTTGCTGGGACGCACGGGACTCGGCCGAAGGCCGCGACCGAGTGATGTACTGGATGCGCTCCCAACGGGCACCGTGAGTAGCTGCCTCCACGTGTGACCCGCAACGTTGCGGGTCGGACCGGCGACGTTGCCGGTCAGCTGGTCCACCACTCACTTCTTCGCGGTCCAGACTCGATGCGCGGCGCGGAGCGCGCTGATCAGATCCTCGATCGCATGGAGAGGGACGTTGCCGACCTTCAGCTTTCCGTCGGACACGTGGACGGTGACTCCTCGCAGCGCCTTGGTCCTGGAGATCTGCTGGACGAGCGCCCGCTCCGTTGGTGACGCGAACACGTGCTCCTTCTTGCTCGTGCGATCGAGCTTTCGCTTCGCCGTTCGGAGCTGCTCCACGCTGACCTTCGCAAGGGGAAGCCGGGATACGTTTCCTTGCGCGTCCTCGACGTCCACCAACATCCGCGCAAAGTGAACCGGCAGACGGCCCTTGATCGGCCCGCCCGCCTTCGCTTCGATGAGATCGAGCGTCGCGTCGAGGAGCGACACGCCGAACGCCACCTCCTCGTCCGGAGAGGCGTGCCGCGCGACGCGCACGTTCCGCATGGCCGTGCGCGGATCCTCTTTCACGATCGCTCGCAGGTATCCGTCGCGTGAGTCATACCCCGCGTCGATCCACAGCTCGGCATCGATGATCTCGCCGAGCGCCTCGTAGTATGCGTCGAAGCCGGACGCTTCCTTCCGTTTCGAGGCCTCCATGATCGCCGCGAGGCGCTCGAGCTTCTTCACGCGAGCGGGATCGCGCTTCATCTTCGAGAGAGACGGGCGACCTTCGCCAACGTGCCGCGCGAGGCTCGAAGCGTGGCTTCTGGCGCGCGACTTCGAAGGACGCGCTTCGTGATTCCCGACGGGGTGCTTCAGACCAGTGCGACGACTCGACGACGGCTTGGACATCCCGAGCGTCGTATTCCAATCGATCCCGGATGGGAAGCGTCCGCCACGCGAGGCCTGCCTTGGTGATATTGGTACCACATGGATTTCCTCCTCACCCCTGAGCTGTCGGCGTTGCGGAAAGAGGTGCGTGCGTTCGTTGACGAGCACGTCATTCCCAACGAGGCGAAGATCGTCGCCGAGGATCAGGAGAAGAAGAAGGACACGCTCACGCGCCTGCGCGCGATGACCCGCGAGCGCGGGCTGTACACGCCGCACCTACCCAAGGAGTACGGCGGCCTCGGTCTCGGGCCCATGGGCATGGCCGCGCTCTTCCGCGAGATGGGTCGCTCGTTCGTCGGTGCGCCTGCGTTTCACTGCGACGCCCCGGATCAAGGCAACATGGATCTGCTGCTCCGCGCGGGCTCACCCTCCGTGAAGGAGCGGTGGCTCATGCCGCTGGTGAAGGCAGAGATCACGAGCGGCTTCTCCATGACGGAGCCCGCGCCCGGCGCCGGCGCAGACCCGTCGAACCTGAAGACCAAGGCCACGAAGGACGGCGACGGCTGGGTCATCGACGGACACAAGTGGTACACGACCGGCGGAGGCGACGCTTCCGTGCTCATCGTCATGGCGCGCACCAGCGACGACCCGAAGATGGGCGCGACCATGTTCGTGGTCGACCGCCACGCGAAGGGCGTGGAGCACGTGCGAGACATCCCGGTGATGGCGCCGCCGCTGCTCGCGCATCGCGAAGCGGAGCTGAAATTCCACGGCGTGCGCGTCTCGGAAGACTCCGTCCTCGGCGGCGTGGGAGAGGGCTTTCGCATGGCGCAGGCCCGCCTGGTTCCCGCGCGACTCACGCACTGCATGCGGTGGCTTGGCCTCTGTGATCGCGCGCTCGACCTGTGCAAGCCGTACATCCTCTCGCGAACGAGCTTCGGCAAGGAGCTCGCGCGTCACCAGGCCGTCCAGAAGATGGTCGCGGACGCGGTTCTGGGCATGCACGCGGGCAACCTGATGACGCTGCACTGCGCGCAGATGCTCGAGCAGGGCAGGGACAAGGAGGCGCGGCCGTACTCGTCGATGGCGAAGAACCACGTCGCACAGCTCCTGGTGAAGCTCCTGGATGACGCGATCCAGATGCACGGCGGCCTGGGCATCAGCGAGGACATGCCGTTCTCCATGTGGTACCGCTTCGCCCGCTCCGCGCGCATCGCCGACGGCCCGGATGAAGTGCACACGATGGTCATCGCACGCGACTACCTCCGCGGCGCCGTGGAGACGCTAGTCTGAACTCCCGTGTTGCAGACCAGCAGTCACTGACAGAGGTAGGAGGGGGCAGGACACTTCTTGCCGCAACACTGATTCGCGTTGGCGCACACCTCGCCTTTCGCGAGGCAAATGAAGCCCGAGTCGAACGACGCGTCCTTCGGAAAGCTGCCGCCGCCGTCGTCGCTGCTCGTGGTCCCGCCGTCGTCAGCGGTGCCGCCTTCGTCGGAAAGCGTGCCGCCGCCATCATCGCCGCCGATGGTGCTTCCGTCTCCGCCGTGCCCTCCACCGCCACCATCACTGCCGCCGCTGCTGGACGTGCTGCTGCTGCACGCCGCGGCGATGATGATCACGAAAGAACCCGCGAAGAGAACCGATGAACGCCCCATGCAGAGAGAGTAGGGGGCAACGCCGAAACGGTTGCAGCATTCTGCATTCCTGAGCGCGATCACACCGTTGCCGAGCTGGAAAAGATGGTCAGGCGAACGTCGAGACGACGAGCCGCGCGATGTTCGCGTGCGCGGCCTCGAGCGTGGTGCTCGGCACGCGGCTGCCGCTCATGAACGCGGAGACGAGGATCGGCGCGCGCCCTCGCGGCGTTGCGATCATCGCGTCGTTGTTCGATCCGTTGCCGCCCGTGCCGGTCTTGTCGGCACCAGTCCAGTCTTCGGGGAGGCCGGCGCGCAGGCGTCGCTGACCGGACTTGCTCACGCGCATCCATGAAAGCAGCCGCTCGCGCGACGCGGCCGTGAGCACGTCACCGACCAGCGCCGCGCGCAGGAGCCCGACCATCGCCTTCGGTGATGTAGTGTCGCGCTCGTCGCCGTCCAGGTTCTCGTTGAGCTGCGGCTCGTCGCGATCGAGGCGCGTGACGGTGTCGCCCAGCTGACGAACGAACTGCGTGAGGCCGCCGGGCCCGCCCACCTTGGAGAGCAGCAGGTTCGCGGCGGTGTTGTCGCTCTGCGTGATGGCCGCCTGCATGAGCGCCTCCACCGTCATGGAACCATCGCCGACGTGCTCGAGCGTGACGGGCGCGTACTCCAGCAGATCGCTGCGCGTGTATGGCACCGCGTCGGTCAGCGCGAGCTCACCCTTGTCCACGCGAAGCAGCACGGCTGCGGAGAGCGTCCACTTGAAGACGGAGCACATCGCGAAGCGCTCGTCCTCGCGGAACGCAACGGTGCGGCCAGTGCCGGTATCCAGCGCGAAGACCCCCACGCGTCCACCCACGGAGCGCTCGATGTCGGCGATCGCGTTGTAGGTGCTGACGCCGCCGGGCGATTCAGCGGGAGGCGTGCATGCGACGGCGATGGTCGCACCAAGAAGGGAGAGCGCGCCGCGACGTGAGATGAGCATGGTCATGTGTGGATTGGATCAGAAGGGGGTTACGCCAAGGGCAAAGCTCAGGATGGCCGAGAAGTCTGGGTTGTCGGAGCGCAACGAGCACGCACGCCGTGGGGGCGGTCTGACGCTCTACGAATCACGCAGCGAGGCTAGCAGAACAACCCCGCGTGATGCGTCGGACATCTCGTGCGATGTGAGAGCGGCGCTCCCTCATTTCATGCGGTCGTGGCTTGCCCCGCCTGCTCTGGCTCGTGTCCCGGCACCTTCAGAGCATGGAAGGGATTGCACCTATGCTTACCAGGAGCGTTGCGGGAGTCGTGCTGGCGGGCTCGCTCGGAGTCGCCCTGTTCGTGGGCTGTGGCGGAGCGGCCTCGAGCACCATCGACGGGGCTGGCGGAGATGGCGGCGGCAGCGGAAGCAATGGCGGAGTCGCCACGAACGGCGGAGTGAATCCGCCCGACGCAGGTCCGGGCGGCACCACCACATCGATCTCGTGCGGCAACACAACGTGCGCGATCCCGGCGGAGGTCTGCTGCATCACCCCCACGGCCGCGGGCCTCGCCTACGGCTGCGAGACGGGCACATGCGCGATCCCCGACGGAGGCCGCAACCAAAGCGACGACGGCGGCGGGCAGAACGGCAACCAGGGCGGCGACGTGAACCTCGTCACCCTGTCATGCAGCGACCAAGCAAATTGCCCCACAGGCACGATCTGCTGCGCGACACAGTCCGACACCAAGGGCACAGTGGCCGCCTGCCAGATGGGAACCCAGTGCTCGAAGGACGGCATCCAGCTCTGCGATCCGGCCGCCCCAACCGCAAGCAACGGCTGCCCAGCGGGACAACAATGCATCAGCGACAACATCAGAGATCTAGGCCTCCCCGCGACCTTCGGCCGCTGCAAGAAGCCGTAGGGTCGAGGTCCTAGTCGTCGCCAGCGCTGCGACGTGGTCCTCGTCCAACTCCAGGTCCTCGATTTTCACGACCCGTGCGTCTTCCTTCATCACGCGCGCGTCCTTGCACGCAGCCAAGTCGACCTCATCACGGACAGCACGGTGAGATCGATGCCCGTGATCTTCAGCGCGGCCTTCTTGCGACACCACACGCGCAACAAAGCCCTCTTTCGTTCATCGCCCACGAGGCCCTTCATCGCGCGTGCCTCCTCTTCATGCAACTCCGACGCGGCGCGCTCGCGAGCGAGACGCACCATCTCGAGCGCTTCCTGGACGAGGCAGAGGCGCGCAGCCTGATCGCCGCGGGCAAGCGCTGCCGCGCGATGGAGGACCCGGACTTCTTCGAGCTGTTGGCGGAGCGGCTCGGCGACCGCGACGTCGCGCAAGCGGCCACCGCGATCCTCTTGCACGATGGGCTCCTCGAGCGAGAGGCGTCCACCGAAGCAGTGACCCTCAACGAGCGCACGGAGCTCCTGCTCCGCCGCATCGGCTTCGAGTGGGGAAACGTCACACCCGAAGAAGTCTGGAGCCTTGCCAGCACTTAGGCCCGGCGACGTCCGAGCGAACAAAGAGACGACGATCTGCTTGCGCTTACGGCGTGTCGAGGCCAGTATTTGCCGGCCATGGGCAAATACTTTCGGGGCGGGATTTGCGCGATGATCGTTGCG
Source organism: Myxococcales bacterium (assembly GCA_025355005.1). GTDB lineage: Bacteria > Myxococcota_A > Polyangia > Polyangiales > Polyangiaceae > JANXLV01. The sequence goes on from JANXLV010000300.1 coordinate 5,702, forward strand.
GGGCTCTTTCCGCTCAGCGCCGCATGCGGTGGTGGTGGAGCAGCGCCGGACCCGGGCGGCGCCAGCGCAACGAGCACGTCCGGCACGTCCCCCGCAGCCGACGCCCCTGACGCGTCGCCCACGCCCGCTACGGTGTCGCCGCACGACAAGGACGCGTCGCCGACCCCAAGCGTAGTCGACACCGACGGTGACGGCATTGGCGACGCGATGGAGGAGAGCCTCGCTGCGGAGTACATGCCGTTCGTCTCGATCCATCCGAGCGACAAATGTCCGACCCATGGGCTCCTCTACCGCCTGTCGCCTCATCCGAAGGAGCCAGGTCGCGTGATGCTCTGGGTCGACATCCTCTACGACCAGGACTGCGGTGCGAACGGCCACGCCGGGGACGATGAGTCGTTTGGCGTGGTGATCGATCCGCATGTGCCGGCGCCCGCGGGCATCCTCGCGGTGCGCGGCATCTCGCACCAGGGGACGCCATGCGAGCACGACACCACGTGCGGCGCGTGCAAGGGAATGACCGCGTGCCAGACGGCGATGCAGGGCGGCGTCGCGTACCCGATGGTCTTCTCGTCGGTCGACAAGCACGGCAACTACGCCGACCTCAACACGTGCAGCGGCAGCGTCGTCTGCGACTTCGGCGGTTGCGCAGCGTCGACGACCAGCGGCTCCACGCCGCGCTTGAATGCGGGCGAGCCGGGACATCCGCTCGTGCATGACCTCACGACCGATGGCTTCGTGACGGCGGCGAACGGCTGGAAACAGGCCGCGCTCATGCACGCGGATCCGTGGAAGCCTGGGAATTTCGGCGGCGCCGGTGACGTCTCGAAGGATCTCGTCGACCCTGCGTTCGTGATCGACACCACCGCCTGCCCTTAGAAGGACGCAGGCGCGCGAGACCCGAGGCCGCGGATCTGGTCCGGCGCGGGCATGGCCTCCGTATCGGGCTTCCACGGCACGCACGTGGCGCTCGGGACGAAGGCGGAGAGCTTCTTCGCGAAGAGCGCGATGCCCTCTTCCTCGTTCGTGCCAGTGTAGAGCATGGACACCAGCGCGACGCCGTGGCCGGTCTTCCGCGAGAAGAACGACGCGGACATCTCCAGCCCGCCGCGGGATTTCTTCTCCGCGCGTGAGCCACGCGGCGCCGGCGTCAGCGAGCCCCGGATCGGTGCGGGTGTCGGGCTGGCGTTGGGGCTGCGAAAAAGCGGCGAGGGCAGCACGTCGCGCGCGCTCGTAGGCTTCTGCGCGTGTCCCGCCACGGTGATCATCAAGACCACGTCGCCGGTGGCCGCGGGCGCGAGCAGAGCAAAGAGATCGTCCGTGATGCCGTTGTCGCGCGTGTACTCCTCCATCGCCTGCGCCAGGGGCAGCACCTTCTTCATGTGAGCGTCGCCATACGCGACGTCACAGCTCTGGGCATGCAGGGCGGGGGAGAGCTGCGCGGACAGCCCGTCCCATGCCTCCGAGCTCATCATGCCGTCCTTGAAGACGCCCACCACGGATACGGAGAGCTCTGACAGCGGCGTGAAGCCGGCCGAGCTCTTCACCGAAAAATCCGCGTCGCTGAAGCAACCCGCGGCGAGCATACCGAGGGCAACGCATATCGACACCCAAAGAGGGAACGTGAGCGCTCGCCGCATTGGCCCGCAGACTGCCACGATGCCGTGGTAATACAAGGTTGGAACGCGTCAGCGTGTTCCGTCGAAGGAGGTTCCGCCATGAGTCAACCGCAAGCGCCGCAAACTGAAGCCAAGGGTCTGCCCGAGGTCGACCTCCACGAGTACGGCGGCAAGAAGGACGGCGAGCGCCAGAAGCTGAACCGGCGCCTGTTCATGCAGCTGCTCGTGTTCGATGTCCCGAAGGGCAAGGACGCAAACGCGATCGGCATGGCGACAGGCGCGCTGCTCGAGGAGCGCCGCATCGCGGGCGTGGTCTACGCGGACACGATGCTTCCGCGCGGCCTTGGCCTGCTCACCTGGAGCGAGGACCCCGCGCACTTCGTGAACGCGGTCCGTCCGCTCTTCGCGCACGGCAAGCTGGATGACGTGGACCACCGCCCCGCGTTCAACATGATCGGCCGCGCGTACTCCACCGGGCACGAGCCGGATCTCGCGTACGTGATGCTGCAACGCCCGATCGACAACGTGATGAACGCGACGTACGGGTGGCACGTCTGGTATCCGCTGCGCCGCACTGGCTCCTTCGCGATGCTCGAGCCGATCGATCAGAGCCACATCCTGCGCGAGCACGCTGCGCTGGGCATGGGCTACGGCGCGATCGAGGCGGCGCACGACATCCGCCTTGCGTGTCATGGGCTCGACGCAGAGGACAACGAGTTCGTCATCGGCCTGGTCGGCAAGGAGCTTCACCCGCTCTCGCACCTGGTGCAGGCCATGCGCAAGACGCGTCAGACGCGCGAGTTCATCGCGAAGATGGGCCCGTTCTTCATCGGGAACGTCCTCCATCGCAGCAAGGGTTGAGCGTCGCGCGCGGCCCTGCGCTATGCTCGTTCTGTGGATCGCAGGCTCGCGCGTTACTCCTCTCTGGCCGTCGCGCGCGTTGCCGGTATCACCACGCTCATGTGGGTCACGAGCTGCAGCGCGGTGTACTCCATCACCGGCGACGACAAGTCCACTCCTGCTCCTTCGGACGCCGGCGCGGCGCCAGGTACAGCCGGTGGCGCGTGCTACCCGAACGCAACATGCAACGCCGGGCTCGATTGCGTTGATGGCACGTGCGGCTCCTCGATGGACGGTGGGGCCTCGTCGCGCCGCGACGCCAGCTCCACTGACACCCCCGACGCGTCGTCCCCCGGCACCGGTGGCGGGGACGCAGGCGGATGCAACGCGCCCATCAAGCTCCTCACGGCGAACAACTGCGGCATCGGCATGCTCAAGTGCCTCGCCGAGCAGGTCTGCTACACGACGCCCGAGCAGTGCCTCACCGAGGAGAGCGATCGCGGCGTCTCGTGCAACACGTCTGTGGAGTGCGGCCAAGGCAACGTCTGCTGCGCGCTGCTGCCGAACGTTGACCTCAACGCGTGTCCCGTGAAGGCCAAGCCGCTGAACGACAGCTCCTTCAGCACCGCGTGCCGCAAGAGCTGCCCGTCACCGGAGCTGCCGATCTGCGCGAAGACCGTCGACTGTGCCGCAGGTAAGCGTTGTGTGGCGGCTTCGTCCCCTGGGGCATTTCTGATCGGCCAGATTGTCGACTTCGGCGTCTGCTTGTGATGTTCAAAAGCCGGCGTCAACGTCCGGCACGGTGCCGCCGCTTCCTGCGTCCAGAGCGGTGCCGGCGCTCGCGGCCGTGCCGCTGGTGACGCAACCCGCGTTCGTGTCCGTGCAGCTGGACGAGCACACCGTGGCGTTGCCGCACGCGGTCGTGCAGCTCTGCGTGCACGAGGTCACCTTGCACGACGGGCCCGAGCACGACGTCCTGCATCCGCCCTTGGGACAGTCGATCGCGATGCTGCCGTCGCCGCTCGCCTGACAGTTGCCGCCCTTGCACGTGAAGGAGCAGGTAGCGCCCGCCTCGCAGACGAAGCTACAGCCTGAGCCGTCGGAGCTATCGCAGCTCTTGGAACAGTCGCCCTTGCACACGCACTGCCCGGACCCGTTGCACACCTCGTTTGCAGAGGACGCACAGCCCTGCGTCGGGATGGCGAGGACGATGAAGCCAGAGACGAGCGCGATCGAAGCAAGCGAACGAAGAAACATGAAGGACCTCCTTGGGGGACGACCTTGCTGGAGCAGAAGGTGTGCCTGCTCCGTACTGGCTGAAAACAAGCCAATTCGTCGCGCGCGCCGCGTCGTCAGTGGTTCGAAGACGCCCATTTCGCCACCTACACCGCGTCGTCAATGACGCGTTGCCGTGGGATCGAAGCACGTCCGTGAGTGGGTGCTATGCTGACGGCATGGCTCGTTCGTTCGTGCTGGTCGCTGTCATGGCTGTGGCCTTCCTGGGTGTGAGCGGCACCGAACCAACCGCGAGAGCGGACGACGCCGTAGCTCTCCGTTCGCTAGGCAGTGAGCCCACCGTCACGGTGTTCGGCGCCTCGTGGTGCTCCGCGTGCAAGTCGCTCGAGAAGGATCTCCGCGAGCGCGACATCCCGTTCTCGCTCGTGGATGTGGACCAGAATCCGCGCGCCTACGACGTCGCCAAGCGCGCCACCGGCAAGAGCGTTGTCCCGCTCTCCAGCGTCGCCAAGAGCGAGGACGAGATCACGTGGTTCGTCGGCGCCGACGCAGACGGCATCGAGAAGGCCTACAAGCAGTAGCCTTCAGTAGCCCGCGGGCAGGACGACGTCCTGGAGCGGAACGCCCGGGTGGCACTTGTCCAGGATGGGCTCCTCGTTCGCGTCGGTCTCGCACTCGGAGATCGGGCCGTTCATGTATTCCATGTAGAGGTCGTGGTAGCCGATGGTTGTCGGCACGGAGTGGTAGTTGCCCCACGAGTTCTTGATGCGGAAGAACTCGATCGTGGTCGCGTCGTCGAGCGCGGCGGCGAGCGCCTCGGGGCGCGTCTCGAGTACGCCCGCGGGCAGCGTGCCGAAGCCGGGGACGTTGTTCACCTGGTAATCCATGATGATCGTCATGTGGCCGCCCTGCGAGCCGGGCTTCGTCGGCGGCTTCGCGAACTGGCCCTGCGCGTTCAGCGCGTTGAAGTCGACATACCAGCTGACGACGACGGGTTGATTGTCGTGTAACGCGCGCTGCACGCGCTTCTGGAAGCTGCGTCGCTCGGTCGCGGACGTCGGGTACCGTGTCACGCCCCACGCGTAGGTGCCGTTGCGGTAGTCGGGATTCCATTCGAAGCGCGGCGTGCCGATCGCGTCGGCGAGCGTGTGATCCTCGAGCGCCTTCGTCGTCGGGTTTTGCAGCTTCGCGGGCAACGTCTTCGCGGAGTAGATCGGGACGCCTTCGGGGACGCTGCCCACGTCGAGTGTCTTGTCACCATCCGGGCCGAAGGTCTTGTCGAGGTTCGCGACGACCGCGTCCGACAGCGCCCACGCCTTGTTCAATTCACTGCGGACGAGCGCCTTGTTCGTACGTGACTCGGGCGCCTTCAGCGCGCCGTTCGCGAGCGACTCGTTCATGGCCTTCACGGCCGCGGCCTGGCGGTTGGAGAGGATCGCGTCTGCCTCCTCCGGGATGAACGCGCCTTCGTCCATCATTCCCCACTTGCGAATCAGCTCGACGGCGACCCCCCACGAGCCGCCTTGGGCGATGGTGTTGCCACTGAAGCTCGGGTCGGTGACCTGCTGGTACCAGTACCAGTAGCTGACCGTACGACTCGGAGAGGTTCATGTCCTTCTTCGAAGAGATCTTCGCGAGCGACTCGACCCAGCCGGTCGTCGCGTACGTCCAGCAGTTGCCGATCGATTGATCCTTCACCTGCGTCTGCGGAACATCGGTGACGCTCTGCGCATTCGAATCCGCTCCATCAGAGGCGCCGCTGCTGCATCCCATGACGAGCGCGGCGATCGATGCGGAGCATGCCACGAGAGAACGACGAAGCGAGCGAAGGGAGAACATGAACGCCAGTCATGCACACCCGATGCCACATGTAGGCATAAGCGATATCAGATAGTTGCGCGGCGATTCGAGCGGCAAATTCACCCGCGATGGACGAGCGAAGCTGGAGGCGCCGGGATCCACCGGCGCCAGTCGTCGCTCATGCGCTCACTTGATGCACTGGCCCTGACACATGCCGTTGCAGCAGACCGTGTCCGCGCAGCACTCGACGCTCCCGCAGGTCTGACCCGCAGCGGCGCATCCGCCTCCGGCGTCACCGCTCTGGCCTCCTCCGCCGAGCACCTTCTCCACCCACTGCGCCGAATGGTTGTGCGAGCTCACGTCCTGGAACGGAAGCCAGAACGCGGGGTACGAACGATCCTGCTTGTCGACGCTCGGGTCGGTGTCGACGATGACGCCCGCCATCCAGATCTGCGGCTGCGCGCAGTTCGCGTAGGACACGCCTTGCTTCGAGAGCGGCGCAGGTTGATCGTACGCAGGGCCTTCCGGCGGATAGCAGTTGTCGAAGCCCTTGTTCACGAGGTGCAGTCCGTAGTCGCGGTTCGACGAGAACGTGACCCAGAGGATCGAGCGACCGTGGAAGTGCGTGACGAACGGACTCCAGCGCGGCCAGGAGTTCGTGAGCCCGTCTGCCACGTTGAGGTTTGGCAGATCGATCGGGGTGGCGCCGGCGGCTCCCGGAAAGTGCAAGAGCTTCACGCGCGCATTGCGGTTGTAGAACGCGTCGCCGTTGGCGGTGGCGGAGTCCGTCACGTCGGGCGCGTCGTTGAAGGCGACGAAGCTCTTGTCGGGCGCGAACGTCGGATAGAAATAGTTGTGGGTGCCGGCGGGGAGCAGCGACGTGGGCGCGCCCATGGTGTTTGCCATGGCGTCGAAGGACGCGGTGAACAGCGAGCCGCGCTTGAAGTGGTGGTCGCCGGACTTGTCGATCGTCCCGGGCGCGGGCGACACGAACACGAGCGAGGCATCGTCTCTGGAGAGATCCGGGTGCGTCGCGAGCATGCCGGTCGGCATGGTGCCGAGGAGCGCGCCGGTGTTGCCGTCGAACACGTCGAACGCGGTGTCCGGCATGGTGCCCTTCGCCGCTTTGAACGTGCTGGCGATGTACTTCGCGTGGTCGTGCGTGAACGTCTGGAAGCCAGCGGACGTGTCTTTTCCGCCCAGAACCGTGCGCGTGGCCACGTCCATGAGGTGCGTGTGCACGTCGCCGAACTCGTCGTCGCCGTCGGGGTCGTCGGTCATGAGCGACATGCGGGCGCCGTCGCGCGACAGGGTATGGCAGCCGACGCACGTGCCCGTGGCACCCGACGTGTAGAAGGGAACGGGCTTGGGGTCGAACGAGCCGAAGTCGTGACTGTAGATGCCGCCGGTCTTTCCGCCGACGCCGCCGAACGTGGCGCTCTGCCAGTAGTAGATGCCGCCGGCGAGATCTTCCTTCGCGAACGAGAGGTCCACCTTGGTGGTGGACGCGGAGACGCACTTGCCGTCGATCGTGGCGCGGACGGTGACGCCGACCGCGTTGCCGTCCCGGTTGCCGTTGGCGATGTCGTTCCACGCACCCTGCGGCAGCGTGACACCGCAGCCCCGGCTCGTGCCGCCGCGCACGTCCGGCACCTGGTCGCACTTGGTCTCCACCTTCACCTTGGTGATGGCGTTGTAGAAGTCGACCTCGAAGAGCGTGGCGTTCGCGGGCGGTACGAACTGCACCTCGAGCACGTTCATGTTCGGGGGCAGGAGCAGACCGTCGAGCGGGTAGGCGATGGTGGCGGGGCCGAGCGTCATCGGATCGCACGCCGGCGCGCCGAGCGGCGGGAACGCGGGGCAGCCCGGGCACGCGTAGTTCTTGCTGTTGGAGTCGTCGGTCGGGAGCGGCGGGACGTCGGCGTCGCCGTTCGCGCTCGCGTCGTCACCGTTGCCGCTACCACCGCCGTCGGTGTTGCTGGAGGAGCCGCAGGCGAGGAAGGTGGCCAGCGCCGCCGCGCCGATTCCGACCGCACCGCTCCACGTGAGCCACTTCGTCATGGTCGCCACCTCCCATCCACAGATTGCCAGGGCGGCGCGAATTCTTCAAGGAGTCGACAGATGAGTGGGAGCCGCGCGCTGGTAACGACAGTGACCACGTGCGACCTCCACGATGAGCGGCTCCGCTAGAGGATCCCGTATTCCTTGAGGCGGCGGTAGAAGGTGCGGCGTGGCATGCCCACTACCTCCGCGGCCTTCACGCGGTTCCAGTTGGTTTCTGCGAGCGCGGCGAGGATGCGATCCTTCTCCGCCTCGCGGTGCTCACCGGCGCTTCGCACCGTCACGGTGGTGGGCCGGCTGGGCGCGGTGCTGTTGCGTGAGCTCGTGGGACGGCTGTCCGACTCCGGGATGGTGAAGTCCTCGAGGACGATCTCGTCGGCCTCGCTCATGAGCCACGCGTTGAGGAGCACGTGCTCCAGCTGGCGCACGTTGCCGGGCCAGTCGTAGTCCACGAGGCGCTTGCGTGCCTCGCGCTCGACGTTCTTCTTGTCGCGGCGGTAGCGTGACGCGAAGATCGTGAGGAAGTGATCGGTGAGCGGGAGGATGTCCTCCTTGCGGTCGCGCAGCGGCGGCACGTTGATCTCGATCACCTGCAGGCGGTACCAGAGATCTTCACGGAAGGTGCCGGACTGGACCATCGCCGACAGATCACGGTTTGTCGCGGCGATGATGCGCGTGTCCACGGCGACCTCCATGGCCTCGCCCACCGGCCGCACCTTGCGCTCTTGCAGCACGCGAAGGAGCGCAGCCTGCATCTTGAGCGGGAGCTCGCCGATCTCGTCGAGGAGAAGCGAACCTCCCGCGGCCTCACGAAACAGGCCTTTTCGTTCGCGATCCGCGCCGGTGAACGCGCCGCGCGCGTGGCCGAAGAGCTCGCTCTCGAGGAGGTTCTCCGGAATGGCTCCGCAGTTGACGCCCACGAACGAGGCCTTCGCGCGCAGTGATTGCGAATGGATGGCCTTTGCAACGACCTCCTTGCCCGTGCCGCTCTCGCCGATGATGAGCACGGGCACGTCGGTGTCCTTGATGCGCTCGAGGATCGCGTAGAGCTTTCGCATCGACGCGCTGGTGCCGACGAGACCCGCGTATCCGAAGTGGCTACGCAGAGCGGCGCGCGTCTCCTTCAGATCGCGTCGTGTGGCGGCGAGCTGCTCGGTGCGTCTGCCGAGGAGCTCTTCGAGTCGCTCATGCGCGGTGGTGAGCTCCGCGTTCGCGCTCGCGAGCTCTTCTTCGCGCTGCTGGTTCTCTTCCAGGAGCCGCGCGTTCTCGATCGCGATTGCGGCTTGATCGGCGAACGCCATCAGCGTGGGGAGCTCGTCCTTGAAGCGGCCGGCCTCGCGCAGGCGTGTCTCCAGGTAGAGCGCGCCGATGGGGCGGCCCACGGGCGGAGCGCCGCGGATCGGCACGCACGCGATGGACTGGATCATGAGCTGGTGCACGCTGACGGCCTTGGCGACGCGCTCGTCGTCCTTGGCGCGCGTGACCACCACGGGCTCGCCGGTGCGCACGACCTCCTCGGCGACGGAGCGCGAGAAGCGCGCGTGCTCGTCCTCGCCCTTGGGTGCGCGCGTGGCGACTGCGGCGAGCTCACCCTGTTCATTCACCAGCAGGACCAATCCGCGCTCTGCCGATGCAAGCGCGACGGCGTGGTCCGTGACCTTCTGCAAGAGACGCGACATGTCGTGCTCGCGTGCGAGCTCGCGCGTGAGCTCCAGGATGCGCGCGAGACGATCCTCGCTGGACGGGGCGATCGCGATCGTGGTCCCCGTGCGCGAGAACTGCGAGATGGAGCCGGTGAGCGCGCTCTGGCTCGCCAGCGTCGCCTGGCCCACGCCATGAGCGTGCAGCGCGCCCGGCGGCGCAGATGGGGAGGTCACAGCGAGCGACGCACGCAGCGCATGCCGCCATGGGTCGTTCCAGAACACCTCTCTCAGATCGCGCGGGAGCCGTCGCGCGGTCTCCTCGAGGATCCCGAGCGCGTCCTCCGTGTCCTTCCGCGCGAGCGAGAACGCGCCTTGTGACGTGAAGAGCCTTCCGCGCGAGTCGAGCGTGCGCCATTCGAGCTCGCGCTTGCCAGCCTTTCGTGCAGCCGCCAGCGACGCGTCGAAGCAGTCCTTTGCGCGGGTCTCGTCGCCGGACAGCACGTCGATCTTGCCGCGCACGAGCATGGCGAAGCCCTCGTGCTCACCGAAGCTGCCGGCGTGCGCCTTCGAGAGAGCGTCGTATTCGCGCGCGAGCGCTCCTGCGTCCGGCGACTTTCCACGCAGCTTCGCGAGCAGGCTCTCGAGCCGGCCCTCCGCGGCGTCGAGCGGTCGGCCGACGACCTCGTACATCTCGGCGCACAGCGTGAAGAGCTGGGCGCTTCGCTCGAAGTCGCCCTGGCGGAAATGGAGGTCTGCTTCGAGGCCGAGCAGCTGTCCGCGCGCGCTCTTGTCCAGCGCCGCGCGATCCTCGGAGAGCGACCGGATGCTGGCCTCCGCGCGTGCGTACCGGCCCAGGTACAGATCCAGGTTCGCCAGGTTGAAGAGCGCGCGCTGCACGGCCATCTTTGCCCCTGCGCGGCGGCCCATGTCCACGGCCGCTTCCAGGTGCACGAGCGCCTGACCCAGATCCCCTGCTGCCTGCGCGAGCACCGCGAGGTTGAGGCGCGTCGTAGACACTGTCCACGCGTCCTTCGCTGCCTCCGCGCAGGCGAGCGCGCGCTCGTACGCGTCCTTCGCCTCCTGCGTCTTGCCCGCGCGCTGGAACGCGATCGCGAGCGACCCCAGCGCGACGGCCTCCGCGCGCTTGTCGTTCAGCGTCGACGCCACCGTCACGGCCTCCGTCAGCAGCCCGTGCGCCGTCTCGTCGTCGCCCATGTACGCGAGCGCGACGCCGCGCACCGAGAGCGCATCCGCCTGGATGGTGTCCACGATGCCCTCATCGATGACGCCCTTGGTGAGCTCGGCGGCCGCGGCGAAGTCACCCGCGCGGTTCTTCACGCGCGCCAACAACGTGTAATATGCACGCGAATGCTGGCCTCTCGGCGCGGTGTCGGCGACGCTGGCGAGCGCCTCCGTGGCGCGGTCCACCTCACCGCGGGCGAGCGCGATCTTGGCGGTGGCGATCTCTAGCGCAGTGTCCCTGGCCTCGCTGGCCGCGAGGTTCACGCCGCTGGGGCCGGGGCGCAGCGCGCGGACCATGTCCAGGTGGCTCTGCGCTTCGTCGAAGCGGCCGGTGTCCAGCGCGCGCTCCAGCGCCTTCTTCGCCTCCTCGTAGGAGTTGCCGGTCGACAGCGGCGCGTGCTGCGCGGCGAACATCTCGTGCAGCTCCTCCACGGAGACGACGACCCGCGTGCCCAGCGTTCCCAGCATGTCGCGCAGGATGCCGGGGCTCCCGCCCGCGCGCGTCACGAGCTCCGCGATGATCGCGTCGGGCAGGGATGGGTTCGCACGGCGAACGAGCTCACGCGCGGCCGACGCATCCAGCGCGGGCATGGTCTGCGTGGTGACCGTGCCGTGCGTGAGCACTGCCAGGGCCTCGGCCGATGCCGCCGCGACGATCTTCGCGCCAGCCTTCGACGCCTCCGCGAGCGCGCTGCGCGTTCCGCTCGGGAGCGACTCGAGGTCGTCCACGACGAGCAGGCCGCTCTTCGTGGCGGCGCGATGGATCTCGTCGGTGAGGACCTTCGCGCCTTCTTCGTTCTCCGGAGCATCCACCAGCGACACAGTCTCGCCGCCGACACCGAGCGTCCACGCAAGCCTTCGGAGCAGCGTGCTCCTTCCGCTGCGGCTTGCGCCAGCGAGCGCGACGGAGTCGCCGCCCTTGATCTTGGTCGTGAGCATGCGCAGCTCGTGCGAGGCAAAGTCCAGCCCAAGAACGGGCCAGCCTGGGCGAACGTCCTCACCGCTGCGCGCAAGATTCGCGGAGGAGCGCAGCGCGGCACCGAGCTCGTCGACGCTGGGAAATCGTGCGTCCGGTCGCTCCTCGATCGCGCGCGCCGCCACCTTGCGGAGCGCGGCCAGCATCTCCTTTGGAAGCTCGGCGCCGCGCGCATCGAGTGCGTCACGCAGCGTTGCGCCCAGCGCGTAGACCTCGGCCCGCACCGTGAGCGGCTCGCCCGCGAACAGCTCCGGCGCGGCGTACTTCGGCGTGAGCCCCTCCGGCCGCGTTCCGCCTTCGCGCCATGGCGCCGCGAGCCCGAGATCGACGAGCGTCGCGCGCCCCTCTGCGTCCACGACGATGTTCGCGGGCTTCACGTCACCATGAAGAAGACCCGCCCGATGAAGCGCGGTGAGCGTGTCCGCTGCGCCCGCGAGCGGGCCGAGAAAATCGGTAGCGCGCTCCTCCAGCAGATCTTCGTAGCTGCGACCGGGCACGAGCTCACGCACCATGAAGCGCCGACCGTCACCCAGCGAGCCGAACGCAAGTACGCGCGGCACGCCGAGTCCTTCGAGACCGGAGAGCGTGGTCGCCTCGCGCACGAGCGCCATGACCTCGTGCTCGCCCGAGTCTTCTGCGAGCAGCTTCACGGCGAGCGTGAGGTTCTTCACGCGATCGCGGACGTGCCACACCTCGCCGCCTCCGCCTTTGCCAAGGCGCGCGACGGCTTCGTACCGCGGGGGCAGCTCGGGGGCGGTCGCCGTCACCCCGTCGGGTATCGCGAAGCGGGTCATTTCTTCGGCGGCGTTCCCTTGTCGTCTACGCCGATGGGAAGACCGTAGTTGGCGGAGAGCTGGAAATAGAAGCCGTACGGCGACCAGCCGATGGCCGCGCGTCCCTCGATCTCCTTGATGGGGTGGAAGCGTAGGCCGATCTGCGGGATCGAGAGGTTCGGCAAGAAGCTCGGCGCGGAGCCGTTATCGAGCCAGAACTTCTCGTGGTAGACGCCGGTCTTGATCTCCTTCGAGTTGGAGTGATCGGCGGCGCTGCAGCCGGGCGCGTTGTCGCCCACCGCGCAGCGGGTCATTTTCCTGCCGTTCTTGTCGGTCAGGTTGCCGTTCGGATCGTACTTGACCCAGGTGTTCTCGAGATCGCCGAAGACCACGCCTGCGCCCAGGCCGACGCCGTACTCGAACTCGATGCTCTTGTTGATGGGCACGTCCCAGAGCAGATCGACGCTGAGGTAGAGAGTCTTCAGGCTGCTGTTGACGACGGTGTAGTTGCCTATCAGCGTCGAGTCCTTCCCCTTCTCCAGGAAGGTCATGTCACCGGAGTTGTAGTCCATGTACATAATCGACGGGATGAAGCTGAAGTTGTCCTTGTGCATGTCGAGCTCGAGCCCGAGGCTGTTCGCGTAGATCGTTCCGCCGCCGTCGACGAATGCATTGATCAAGAACTGCGGGAGGATCGTGCCGCGATAGCGCAGGCCCAGGTAGTAGTAACGCTTGCCTGCGATCTCGGTCGGGTCGTGAGGGCTCTCGGCTGGCGGCGGAGGCTCCGGCTTCGCGGTCACGGCGGCGACGGGCTCCGCGGACGCGGCCGGCTCGGGCTCGGGCGGCGGAGGGGGAGGCGGAGGCGCGGGCGTGGCGCTCGGCGCGGCGGCGCTGGTCCCGGGCTTCGCGCTTCCGGAGGGCTTGCCGCTTGCGCCAGGCTTTGTCGCGGGCTTGCCGGACGGAGCACCCGCAGCGGTGGGAGCACCCCATGCTGGGCCGGCGTTCGTTGACGTGACCGCAAACGCAAGTGCCGTGGTCAGCACGCAGAAGCCGAGAGCGACGGGGACGGAGGCAAAGGCCCGGGGCATGGGTATGCTTTCGAATGTGACGATCGCGCGGCAATCAAAGCCAGGAATCACGCGCTGTAGCGGCAGCGATGCTACACTTAATCACTGGGGGAGGGTACTTCCTGTCGCAAGTAAGCGCCCTTGATATGGGTCTCTCAACGTCTCCTTCTGGGCCCTGCTTGTGATCCTCTCTCGCAGCATCGTCGATCAGACCATAGACACCGGCTTTCTGGGCACCTTCCAGAAGGAGCTCGTGGTCGTGGACGGTCCCGTCCCGCTCGCGATGGTCCGGAAGCGGCTCGCCGTCACGAAGGACGCCACGCGCGGGACCGTGCTCTTGATCCACGGCTTCGG
>JANXLV010000337.1 GCA_025355005.1 Myxococcales bacterium
CTCGCCACGCTCGGCGCGTGTGGTGGCGCTGCGCCGGCGCCGCCGCCCAAGGTGGTCACGGTGACGCCAGGTCCGCCGCCCGTGTCCACGCAGGATCCACCGCCTGCCGTGTCCTCCACGCGACCCGCAAACGTCATCGCATGGGTGCACCTGGACAATCTCAAGGCGTGGATGCTCTTCGTCGGCATGAACCAGGACAAGGCCCCGGACGAAGAGCTCATGAAGGGCGTGTACAAGGGCCTCGAGATAGTCGACATCTCGCGCCCATTCGACGCAGCCGCCACCATGATCTCCGAAGACGACTTCGAGCTCGCCGTCACCATTCCGATCAAGGACAAGCAGAAGTTCCTCGACGAGGTCGCGAAGAACGCAGAGGTGACCGAGCGCAAGTCGCGCTACGTGATCACCGAAAAGAAGAAGGAGCCGCCCAAGGACGACGGCACCGGCACCGCGCCCGCGCCTCCGCCCGAGCCCAAGGAGCCCAAGAAGAAGGGCCCGATGGACAACAAGGTCATCGCGTGTGACTTCATCGCTTCCCCACCGACCGCGGTGTGCGGCACGGACGCGGGGCTCACGCAGATGGGTCCGTGGCTGCGCTCGCAGCCCAAGCCGAAGCGCGGTGACCTTGCGATCGAGATTTACGCGGCGCCCATGCGCACGATGATGCTCGCCGCGATCAAGAAGACGCAGGACGCGAGCACGCCCAGCGCCGCAGATCCGCAGGCCGATCCCGAGACGCAGCGCAAGAAGGCCGAAGACGACCTCAAGGCCGCAACGAACATGAACGACTTCATCCGCGAGCTGGATGGCATGCGCATGTCCGCCGCCCTCAAGGGCTCGGAGCTCGAGCTGGACTTCGCCACTTCGTTCCAGGGTGTGGAGTCCGGGTGGGTGAAGCCGCTCTTCGCTCGGCCGTCTGGCGTCGGTCGGCCGGATCTGCTCTTCAAGCTCACGGAGAACGCGAGCGCTGCCTTCTACTCGCAAGGCGCAGGCCCCATCCCCGACCTCCTCGGCTCGTACGACCCGTGGACGGATCTCACTGGCGCCGAGCACGACAAGGGTGTCGCGTGGAACGAGGAGATCAAGAAGCTCCTCAACGCGCCCTACGGCGTGGCATACGGCATCGATCTCTCGCGCGTGTCCACGGCGCTCGCCGACTTGAAGAAGGCGAAGGAGCCAGACAAGGCAAAGAAGGCGCTCGCGGCGGCCGTTGACGGGTACGTGCTCGGCGCGGTGTCCGTGGACGTGGTCACCGTCCAGCGCCTTGCGCGCGAAGGCCTTCGACTCGGTGAGCTCTCCAGGAAGGCGTCCGCCGCTCAGAACCCGGGTTCGGTGAGCACGGATCAGTCGCTCACGACATTCCGTGCGCCATCCGCTGCACTCGCCCTGCCGAAGGGCAGCTTCTTCGTCGACGAGACCAAGACGGTGCCAGGCAAGACACCCAAGGCTCCTTCCAAGAAGGAGGTGAAGACCTCCGGCCTCTGCTTCGCGGACGGCACGACCACGTTCATGCTCTTCGGTCTCGCGGACGAGAAGACATACGCTGCGACCGCGAAGGAGATCCTCACGCGCAAGACCACGCCTCGCGCGCTCGATCCGCTCCTCTCGCAGAAGGGCATCATCCTCGGTGGTCAGATCACGTCGCTCATCGGCGCGTTCGGTTCGCACGAGCTCTTGCTCAAGGATCCGGGCAAGCTCGACAAGGTGTCGCGCGACAAGCTCGTTCTCGATCTCGAGGGCGACCTCGCAGCACCAAAGCTCCCCATCCCGTTTGCGCTGTCCGCCAATCGTGAGGGCGCTGGCGGCGTGCTCGCGTTCGACGTGAAGGGAGACAAGGCCGCGTTTGCGACGATCTTCTCGCACGCGCTGGAAGGCATGGGCGGGCTGCTCATGCTGCCGCTTCTGATGGCCATGATGGCCGCAACCCCATAGTCGAGACGCCGTGCGTCCCCGGTCTGCCTTCATCTTCGTCGCGCTGCTCGGCCTCGCCGCGTGCAAGGATCCGCCCAGCGCGGGCGACAAGCCGGTGACAAAGCCGCCCCCCGACGCGGCCGCGGTAAGCCCCATCCCGAGCAGCGAGGCCGACGCCGTCGCACCTGCCAGCCCTGCCAGCTCTGCCAGCTCCGCCAGTCCCGCTGACGGCGGACCTTCGTTCCTCGATTCGCTCGACGCTGGCGCGGGCGCATGCCGTCGGGTGCGCGGGCCCGAGAAGATGCAGTTCGTTGGCCCCGCGAAGCTCGACGTGATCGGACAGGAGCTCCGCCTCGTGACGAACGATTTCGGCCGGCCCAAGGTCGTGAAGATCCCGATCGATCCCGTGCCTCCCGCCGGCGCGCCCAACCCCGACCTTCCGCGGCCCACGTCCACGTATGGCACCACGTGGCCGCCGTGCGCCGTCGCCGGATCAGTTGCATTCTGCACGGGTCGCAGCGGCAGCATCACGCGCACCGACCTCGCGGCAACGCCGCCGTCACCGAAGGAGATCGCGAAGGGACGTCCGTCCACGCGCATCTCCGCAGCGCAGCTCGGCACGCACACGGTCGCAGCCTACCTGGACGAGAAGCAGACTTCGGAAGGGCGCACGCTGCAGGCGTGGGTGGTGCTGGACGAGGGCGATCCCGTGCGTCTGTCGGACGACGGCAGCGGGGCGACCTTTGTCGAGCTCGGCTCGCGAGGCAGCTCGGTGATCGCCATGTACCTGGACGCACGTGCTGCCATGGTGCCCATCCACGAACGCATGATCACGCTGAAAAATGGCGCGATCGAGCTCTCCAAGGACCACGTCGTCGCGGTCGGCGGGTCCCCGGAGCGCGGCATCGCTGGCGACATCGCAACGTCGCCGAAGCAAACCTTCTTCCTCATCCCCATGCCGGAGGACTCGCTCACGTTCGGGATGGCGACCATCAAGCTCTCGGACCCGCCGAAGGACGATGAGAAGATGACGTTCTCGATGTACCCCAACGGGCTGGACCCCGCGCCGCTCGTCGCCACCGTCGGAGAGGCACCCATCCGCGTCGCCAGGGTCCGCCCCCTCGACAAGGCGCCCACCGCTCCTCGCGGGCTGGAGCTCGGCACGCTTGGCGACGACGGCGCATTCACGGGCCTCGGCATCATCACGGCAGTGCCCAGCAAACAGGCGATCACCGATCTCGACATCGTCGTCGATGGCGCCGGCGCGATCTGGCTCCTCTACGGCGACGCCAAGGACACCTGGCTCGAACGCCGCGTCTGCCCGTAGAGGTCTGGCGAAACGCCAGCCCTCTACTTCTACCCAGGTGGGTCGCGTGCCGCGCCCCCTCCAAGCTCCGCTTGGAGTCCTCCCCCGCGCCTCGCTGGGGCGACTCATGCTTCGCATGAGCGGAGCGTGTTCCGGTTGGCGGGCGCGCCGCGCTGGTAGTAGGCTCAGCCTCATGCTCAAGAAGATTGCTTGCATTGCTTTGTTTGCGGTCGTCCCCGCGGTGTCAGTGGTTGCGTGTTCCAGCTCGTCGAGCGGGCCGGGTGTGTCTGACGACGCTGGCTCCGACGCCGTCGCCACGGTCGACGCCGGCGGCAACACCGACGCGCCCGCGACGGATGCAGGCCTTCAGCCGCTCAACTGGGGATGGATGAACATCCCGGGCGCGAAGTGCCGCGACGGCTCCGACACCGGCATCGGCGTCAACCTGAACCCCGCCTCCACGAAGGTCATGATCTTCCTCGAGGGCGGCGGCGCTTGCTTCAACAGCACCACGTGCAATGGCAACCCGTTCAAGTACGCAGAGACCGACTTCGTCGCCGCGGTGAAGGGCGCTGGCGCGTCGGGCTTCAATGGCTCGTTCGACAAGGACAAGACGAACGGCATCATGAGCCGCGGCGACATGAATAATCCGGTCAAGGACTGGAACATGATCTACATCCCGTACTGCACGGGTGACATCCACGGCGGCGTGAACCCCGCGGGCATGGTGACGGGCGTCACCGGCGTGCAGCAGTTCGTCGGCCGCAAGAACATCGATCTCGATCTCGCCGCCATCAAGGCGCTGCTCCCGACCACGTCGGAGGTCCTCCTCACCGGCATGAGCGGCGGCGGCTTCGGCACCGTCATGAGCTACGACCAGGTCGCCACGTTCTGGGGCGCAATCCCCGTCACCATGATCGACGACTCGGGGCCGCCCATGCCGGCGCCCACGCTCGCCCCATGCCTCCAGTCACAGCTCGTCGGCATCTGGGGCCTCGACAAGGGCGTCCTCGCCGACTGCGGCGCTGACTGCGTCGGTGACGGCGGCATCGACACCGGCAACTTCGGCATCAACGTGATGAAGCACCTCGGCAAGAAGTATCCGACCCGAAAGTTCGGCCTCATCGAGTCCACGGGAGACGTCACCATCACGTCGTTCTTCGGCTTCGGCAACAACGGAGCGTGCGGCGGCGGCTTCAACCCGGTGCTCGAGACGGACTTCGTCGATGGCCTCCAGGCGATCCGCACGCAGATGGCGTTCGATCCGAACTTCGGCACGTTCTACTTCGCCGGCACGGACCACCAGGCCCACACGTCATACGAAGGTCAGCTCGACGAGCGCAAGAGCACGAACACACTCGACGGCGGCGCGCCCACGGCCCTGTACGACTGGACCGCGAAGATGCTCGCTGGCACCGTCACCAACGTCGGTCCGTGAGCCCGACACCGGACACCAAGGACACCCGCGCCTACTACGACGAGTTCTCCAGGTCCTACGAGGCGCACAGGCGCCCGAACGATCCGCACGGATATCACGCGCTGATCGACGACCTGGAGCTCGACCTCGTCGAGAAGCTCGGGCGCGGCAAGGACGTGCTCGAGTGCGGGTGTGGCACCGGGCTCCTCCTCGATCGCATCGCCGGCTTCGCAAGGTCCGCAAAGGGCGTGGACCTGTCGCCCGGCATGCTGGAGAAGGCAACGGAGCGCGGCCTCGACGTGAAAGAGGGAAGCGTCACGGCGCTCCCCTACGACGACGAGTCCTTCGACGTGGCGTGCTCCTTCAAGGTGCTCGCCCACGTCCCGGATCTGGGCCTCGCGCTCTCCGAGATGGCGCGCGTCACGCGTCCCGGTGGCGTGGTCATCGCAGAGCTGTACAACGCGCTCAGCCTCCGCGCACTGCTGAAGCGCTTCGGCCCAAGCGGCGCCATCTCCAGCCGCACCAAAGAAAGTGCAGTCTACACACGATTCGATCCACCCTGGATTTTGCCGCGCATCCTGCCGCCCGGCACGCGGCTCGAGAAGACCCGCGGAGTCCGCATCGTGACGCCGGGTGCCTTCGCGATGCGCAACGTGGTCGGTCAGAAGGTGTTCCGCGCAGCCGAGTTCATGCTCGCGGACACCCCCGCCCGCTACTTCGGCGGCTTCTACGTCGCCGTCATCCGCAAGGATTGACGCGGAAAAGCGCCGGGAAAAGGGGCGTTGACGCGGGCCTTCGCGGCACTAGAGTGCCCGCTCATGTCCAAGACTCTCCTCGGTCTCAGCGTCATCCTCGTCATGGGCGCGACGTTCGTCGCGTGTTCGAGCACGAGCACCACCAACAACGTTGCTGGCGACACGGATGCTGGCGGTGACAGCGACACGCCCATGTGGGACGGCGGCGATACTGACGCGGCTCTCGCGGACGCCGGCTTCAAGGCGAACACGTGGACGTGGATCGACGTGCCCGGCGCGAAGTGCCGCGACGGCTCCTCCACCGGCATCGGCGTGAACCTGAGCCCCGGCTCCACGAAGACAGTCATGTTCCTCGAGGGCGGTGGCGCCTGCTTCAACTCCGCCACGTGTGACCAGAACCCGTCCAAGTTCAGCGGGGCGGACTTCAAGGCGTACGTCGGGATGGGCGGGCCCGCGGGCTCCGGTGGCGGCAAGTCGGGGACCTCGTTCGGCATCCTCGCGCGTGCGGACACGAAGAACCCGGTCAGGGACTGGAACATGATCTACGTCCCGTACTGCACGGGCGACATCCACGGCGGCAACAACCTCGCGGGCATGGTCTCGGGGGTCAGCGGCACGCAACAGTTCGTCGGTCGCAGCAACGTGAAGCTCGCGCTCGAGCAGACGAAGACGCTCGTCCCGGCCACGGACAAGGTGCTCCTCACGGGCGCCAGCGGCGGCGGCTTCGGTGCTCTCATGGCCTACGATCAGGTCGCCACGTTCTGGGGCGCCGTCCCCGTCACCATGATTGACGACTCGGGTCCGCCCATGGCCGATCCGTTCCTGCCGTCGTGCATGCAGACGCTCGTCGCGACTCTGTGGGGCCTCGACAAGAGCGTCCTCGCCGACTGCGGTGCGGATTGCCAGGGTGACGGCGGAGCGATCGACACGGCGCACTGGGGCATCAATGCCGTGAAGCACCTCGCGAAGAAGTATCCCGATCGCGTGCTCGGACTGGTGGAGTCCACCGGCGACCTCACCATCTCGTCGTTCTTCGGCTTCGGCGCGGCGAACTGCACTTCGTTCCAGCCCGTGCTCGAGCCGGATTTCACGAGCGGTCTGCTCGACATCCGGGCGGAGCTCGCGTTCGACAAGAACTTCGGCACGTTCTACTTCGGCGGCGCGGATCACCAGGCGCACACCTCGTACGAGAACGCGCTCGACACACGGATGAGCACGGACGCCATGGACGGCGGGGCGCCAGTGTCCCTCGTGGACTGGACCACCCAGATGGTGAACGGCACCGTCACCAACGTCGGCCCCTGAAAAGGCCTTTTCGGCCCCACGAACGTCTATACTGTCCGTGATGCGTGCGATCATCCGGGTCTCGAAGTTCGCTTTGTTGTTCGGCGCGTTCGCGCTCGCCGCCTTCCTGGCTCTGAAGCTCAGGGGTGGTGGGCTGTGGGATGGGCTCGCGCCGGCGCAGGCCTCCAACGGGAGCACGTCGCACACGCCCGCGAACTACGACCTCACGCAGCTGCGCGTCGTCAACGAGGTCCTGAAGACCATCCGCGATCGCTACGTCGATCCGAAGCGCGTGAAGCCAAAGGACATGCTCATGTCCGCGCTCAACTTCGTACAGCGCGACGTGGCGCAGGTCATCGTTCTGCACGAGGAAAACCAGCCTACCGTGAAGATTCGCGTCGACACGCAGGAGCGCGAGTTCCGCGTGGACAACGTGCTCGGCCCGTGGGACGTCTCCGCGCGCCTGCGTGAGATCTTCGCGTTCGTGCAGGAGAATCTGCGCGGGACCGAGGTGGACCTCCGCGAGGTCGAGTACGCGGCCTGCAACGGCATGCTCCACACGCTCGACCCGCACAGCGTGCTGCTGTCGCCGGAGGCGTACAAGGAGATGAACCTGTCGACGAGCGGCCAGTTCGGCGGCCTCGGCATCGTCATCTCGATCCGCGATCAGGAGCTCACGGTCATCAACCCCATGCCGAACACGCCGGCGGGGCGCGCAGGCATCCTCAAGTACGACCGCATCGTGAAGATCAACAACGAGGCCACGCTGAACATGGGCCTCAACGAGGCCGTGAATCACCTGCGCGGCGCGCCCAACACCAAGGTCACCGTCTGGATTCGCCGCGACGGGCCGAACGGCTGGAAAGATTCGCGGCCGTTCGAGCTCCAGCGCGAGACCATCAAGGTGCAGAGCGTCGACCACAAGCTGCTCGACGGAAACATCGGCTACGTGCGCCTGAAGCAGTTCCAGGCGAACACGTCCGCGGACCTCGACGCGGCGCTCGCGGACATGAAGAAGAGCGGTGAGCTCAAGGGCCTCGTGCTCGACCTGCGCGGCAACCCCGGCGGCCTTCTCGACCAGGCAGCGCGCGTCGCCGACAAGTTCATCGCCAACGGTCCCATCGTCGCCACCGTCGGCAATCCCACGGAGGAGCGCGAGGAGAAGGTCGCCCATCCGGACGGCACCGAGCCGAACTACCCCATCGCGCTGCTCATCAACGGCTCGTCCGCGAGCGCGAGCGAGATCGTCGCAGGCGCGTTGAAGAACCACGATCGCGCCGTGCTCATCGGCGAGACGTCGTTCGGCAAGGGCTCCGTGCAGCTCGTCTTCACGGACCTGCCGGACAAGGCCGCGCTGAAGCTCACCATCGCGCAGTACCTCACCGAGCCGGGCGACATCTCCATCCAGGGCACGGGCGTCACTCCCGACATCGGGCTGGATCCGATGACCGCGGACCTGAAGGAGATGGACCTCACGGTGGACAGCGGCATGGTGAAGGAGCGCGACCTCGCGCGCACGCTGTCGAACACCGCACACATCCGCGAAGGCCAGAAGCCGACGGAGTCGCTCCGCTACGAGCTCTCGGATTCACTCCGTCGGGAGCTGCGCGAGCGCGGGGGTGACCCCGATGAGGTGCTCGGGCCGGATTTCCCGAACAAGGACTTTCCCGTGAAATTCGCGCACGATTTCGTCGCGAAGACGCAGCCGGGCAAGCGCCCCGAGCAGGTCCGCGCCGCGAAGCAGCTCATCGCGGACACGCGCATGGCGGAGATCGCGAAGGTCGAGGCGGACCTCAAGGCCATCGGCATCGACTGGACGGACGCGCCCGCGGATGTGCCGCAGGCGGGCCTCTCCGACGCCGCGCCCAACGTCGAGGTGAAGCTCGAGACCGACAACCCGCAGAACGAGGTCGTCGCAGGCGAGCAGATGACGCTGAAGCTCTCGCTCACGAACAAGGGCACCGTGCCGCTCTACCGCCTGAGCACGGTGACCAAGAGCGACAACGGCATGTTCGACAACAAGGAGCTCATCATCGGCTCGCTCGAGCCGGGCAAGACCAAGACGGCAGCCGTGCCGCTCGGCTGGTGTGAGACGGAGGGCAAGAAGGCCGGCTCCACCGCGCAGTCGCCGAAGGACGCGCCTCGCGTGTGCAAGACGCCGAAGGACACCAACGCCCGCGTCGACGGCATCACGCTGAAGTTCGACGAGGCGCGCGGCCGCGTGCCCAAGGAGTCCAAGCTCCGCGTCACCGTGAAGTCGCTCGAGCGCCCCACGTTCGCGTACAGCTACCAGATCGTCGACAACCGCAAAGGCAACGGCGACGGTCGCGTGCAGAAGGGTGAGAACCTCACCATGTACGTGTCCGTGAAGAACATCGGCAAGGGCAAGAGCTTCGAGACGCAGGCCAACCTGCGCAACCTCTCCGGCGACGGTCTGCTCCTCCACGAGGGCCGGTACGATCTCTCCAACATGCAGCCGGGTGAGGTGCGGAAGGTATTCTTCACCTTCGACGTGGAGCAGCAGCTCCAGGACACCGAGGCCAAGGTGGAGCTCTCCATCTCCGATCGCGACCTCCGCGAGACCGTGACGGAGAAGGTCCGCATGCAGCTGGTAGCGCCCATCCCCGTGACCGCGGCGACGGGAACGATGCACGCAAAGGCGGCGACCGCGGACCTGTTCGAGGCACCCGAAGCAGGCGCCCGCGTCTTCGCGAAGCTTCCGCAGGCCAGCACCGTCAACGTGCTCGCGCGCGCGGGAGAGTTCGTGAAGCTCTCACTTGGAGACAATCGCTTCGGGTTCGCGCGGGCGGCGGAGCTCGAGCAAGGGGCCGGCAGCACGACCGAGCTCGCATTCGAGGACGCGATGCAGCGCCTACCGCCCTCCATAGATGTGCCGGCGCCTGTGCTGGCAACCCGCGACACACACCTGCTCCTGAAGGGGGCCGTCAGCGATGGTGAACGCCTCCTGGACGGCTACATCTTCGTTGGTTCGAAGAAGCTGTTCTACCGGTCGAACCGCAACGGCACGGATCCCAAGCGTATGATCCTGGACGCGGATTTGCCGCTTCGTCCAGGCGTGAACGTCGTCACTGTCGTCGCGCGCGAGACCACCGATACGGTCGGTCGGAAGACGTTCATCGTCCGCAGGGACGGTCCCGAGGGCGAGCTCCTGGCGACACCCAAGACAGAAGAAGAAGACGGCAGCGACGAGTAAACGCCCGTCGACACGGCTGCGAGGCGTAAGAGTCTCAACGCTCCGCCTGTAGGCGAGACGTGCACATCACCGCATCGAAATAGGCCCATTCGTCCCGTTTCGTTTGAAGGGTGCACGTCGTCTGGTACTTTTGTACTTGGGGCACATGGATTCGAAGACGCCGTCGTTTGGTGAGTTGGACCTGGGTTGGGACGAGGTCTCGGAGACCGCGACCCCGGTGTCCGGCGTGCGACAGGCGCGAATCGTTCCCGGGCTCGCGGCGCGCGACAGCAGTCGGCCTCTCGCAAGCGCGGACATGACGCGCATCGGTGACTCGCCGCTCGAGGCCGGCATGCTCGAGGCCGATCCGCGCTCGGCCGGCACCATGGAAGATCCGCGGCTGGACCAGGTACGTGCGCTCTACGCCCGTGGAGACACTGCCGCAGCGCTCGCCTTCGCAGAGAAGATGACCAGCGACAAGCCGGCTGCTCTGTCTCCCGACGCGCGCAGGTCCTCACCACCGGTCAGCCCGTCGACAAGTCACCCCAAAAGCCAGGCTCCGCCCGGGAGTGCGCGCTCGTTTGCCCAGACAGTCGCTGCGGCCGTGCGGACCGCGCAGCTGCCACGCATTCCGGAGCCATACGCGGATATCCAGGATGGGGGCGCGCCGTCCGACCATCCGTCCGACCACGAGCACGGGACCGCGATCTTTGCGGCGGGCGCCGGCGAGGCGCTCATGCAGGTCGCGTCGCTCACGGGCACGCCGTACGTCGCGATGACCCTGCAAGAGGTGCAGCGCTT
>JANXLV010000368.1 GCA_025355005.1 Myxococcales bacterium
GCTGCGACGTGCTTCCAGGGCAGCGCCGACGTCCCCGCGGGTCTGGCGCACGACAGCGAGCGTCTGCCACGCGTCCACCGCGGCGCCGGCGATGCCGTGCTTCTGCGCGAGCGTGAGCAGCGAATCGGCCACGTCGGCGGCGCGGTCGACGTCTCCGGCGTAGGCATAGCGTGCAGCAAGCGCTGCGGCGCTCCTTGCCTCTTCGTCCGGGATCTTCGCCTTCTGCGCGGCCACGATGACCTGTTCGAGCAAGGAGCTGGTCTCGGGCGCCCCGCCGCATGCGTCCTCGAAGCGTAGGCGCGCGCCACGTGCACGCACGTCGCTCGCGTCGTCGTAGACGGCCTCCTGCATGGCGCGCACGGCGGAGTCGCGTTCGCCTGCGCGCGCATCGAGACGCGACCATGCCTCGTCCAGAAGCTGTGCGCGCGCAAACTGCGTGGGCTTGTCCTCCGCAAACGCGAGCGCCTTCTCTGCAAGGCCAACAGCGGCGTCCAGCGCGTTTGCCGCGAGCGCGCGCCGTGCGGCCTTCTCCATGTATGCGGACGCCGCGACGGCCTCGCCGCCCATCTCCAGGTGCCGTGCGACGGTGGCGTCGTCCTCGCCCATGCGCGCGAGCCAGCGCCCGACGCTCGCGTGGAGCTCCTTCAAGCTGTCGTCGCCGAGAGAGGCGTACGCGACCTCACGCGTGAGGCCATGCTTGAACGCGAACTCACGCGTGCCCTTGAAGCGGCTCGTGGCCTGCTCCACGAGGAGCTCTGCCCCCACCAGCGCACGCAGCTTTTCCGTGGGATCCGAGACTCCCAGCTCCACGAGCGCCGCCTCCCATCCCGTGGGACCGAAGACGCTCATGCGGGCGGCTGCGTCGCGGACGTCCTCGTCGAGTGCGTCGAGGTTCACCTGGATGGCCGCTTCGATCGTGGGTGCCGCAACCGCATCACGGCCCTGCGCAGCGAGCCGTGCGAGCTCCTCCGCGAACAGTGGTGAGCCCGCAGCCTGATTGGCGATGACGTCGGTGAGTTGTTCGCCTGCCTCGCCGATGGCCTTCTCGCCGAGCATTGCCTTTGCAATGGCGCGCACGGTGCGCTTGGAGAGCGGGCGTAGCTCGATGCGGACGTGATCGCGGCCGGCGAACCGCTTGGGATCATCGCGCCAGAGCGTGGGCCGCGCGGTGGCGATGACGGCCACGGATGCGCCGCCCGCGCGCGCGAGCAAGTGGTCCAGCCACGCGAGTGACTCCACGTCGGCCCACTGCGCGTCTTCGACGGCGATGACGAGCGGCTGTACCGATGCGACGCGAAGGCCGAGGTCGGTGAGCGCGATCCAGAGCGCGTCGCGGGCGCCGCGAGCGTCGTCGACTTCGGGCAGAGGTTCGTTCGCGATGAGGCACGCGATGAGCTCCGCCGTGCTGGCCGGGACGGCAGGGCCGAGCTCCAGCGTGGCAGTGGCCTCCCGTGCGGCCACCAGGCTGGTGCCCTTCGGCATGCCCGTGAGCCCGCGCGCGATGTCGGCCATGATGCCGAGCGCGTGGCCCTGCGCGAACGTCTCGCAGCGGACCATTGCGAGCTTCGGACCGGATGCGTGCAGGCCGATCATGGACACGGCCTCGCGACGCAGGCGGGTCTTGCCGATTCCGGGAGCGCCGGTGATGGTGACCACGACAGGCGTGTGGTCTTCCTCGCAGCGCTCGTACGCGCTCATGATCTGCGAGAGCTCCGCTTCACGACCGACGAACGGCGCGCCGCCGGTGTAGTCCTTCTTCTGACGTACGGCGTTGCCCACCGACGCTGTGCCGTCGCTGCGAACTTGAAGCTCGTAGCGGCCGCGCGCGAGCTCGCTCGTGGTCGTGTCCACCAGGACCTGTCCGCGCTCGGCGTCGCGCGCAAGAGCGGCCGCGCGGTCCACGACCTCTCCCGTGGGACGCGTGCGATCTACACGCGTTCTGCCGGTGGCGATGCCGACCGCCGCGTTCACCTTGGCCAGGCGCGCGCCCAGGTCGATCGCACGCGCGGCCTCGTCGCCAAGTGCCTTGCGAACGCCGAGGTGCGCGACGATCGCGTCGCCCCCGAGCTCCGTGGCCTCCGCGCCGCGTGCGCGCAGATGCGCGATGAGACGCGCGCGCGCAGGGCCCTTGGGCACATGTGTCGCGAGAATGCTGGTCACGAGGCGCGTGCCGCCGCCGGACTTCGGCGTGGAGAGCACGATGGACCCCATGCTCATGGGCGCCTCGGACTCGCGGATCGAGGGCACGTTGATCACGCGCGGCTCCGTCGCGAGCCTGGTGCGGATCTCGCGGATGCGTCGCGCCACGTCGGCGGCGTGCGCGGGTCGCTCGTCCGGGAACGTGGCGAGCATCTCGCCGAGCAGCTCATCCAGGACCATCGGCGCCTCGGGGACGATCTCCATGAGCCGCGGGGCAGGCGTGGTCACGAGCCTCGCGAGGATGGCGATGGGCGTGGGACCCACATGCGGTGGACGTCCGGCGATCATCTCGAACAGCGTCGCGCCCAGGCCGTAGATGTCCGCGCGCGCGTCTACCTCGGAGTCGCCGCGGGCCTGCTCGGGCGCCATGTACGCGGGCGTGCCGATGATGGCGCCGGTGCGCGTGAGCTTCGCGTCCTCCGCGGAGGCCACGCCGAAGTCCACCAGCTTGGCCGCGAACGGAGCGCCGTCTGGCGCAGCGTACTTGCAGATGATCACGTTGGACGGCTTGATGTCGCGATGAACGATGCCCGCGTCGTGTGCGTACGCCAGCGCGTCCGCCATCTGCGCGGCGACCTCGAGCGCGTCGCCCACGTTCAACGGCGCGCGCTTCTGTCGCTGTGCGATGTCCTCACCCTCGAGCCATTCCATCGCCACGTATGGCTGCTGGCTCTCGTCGAGCATGCCGAACGAAACCACGCGCACGATGCCCGGGTGATGAAGACCCGCGAGCACGCGTCCCTCACGACCGAACCGCGCCTCCTCGCTGGCATCCACGCCAGAGAGCGCGATGACCTTGAGCGCGACGTGCTCGCCCGTGATCTCGTCCTTGGCGCGGTAGACGATGCCGACGCCGCCGCGCCCCACCTCGCGCTCCACGAGAAAGCGTCCACCAAGGAGCCGCTCTTCTCTGTCGCCGACGATGTTCACGTCTTGGCCCTTCGCAGAAGGCCGATGCAGAAGAGCTCGTAGCTCACGGAGCGCGTCCCCTCGGGGCGAATGAGGCGCTCCTCCGCGAAGTGCTTCTTCACGTGGGCGCGCGCGAGCGGAAGATCCTCCCCCATGAAGATCTTGCCGACGAAGGCTCCCCCTTCTGCGAGGAGCTCGATTGCGACGTCCACCGCGCGCATGAAAAGCTCGAAGCTCCGTGTCTGATCACCCAGGCGGTTGCCCGTGGTGTTCGGCGCCATGTCCGAGAGGACGACGTCGTAGGGAGCGTACGTTTGGAGCGCCTCGTTCGAAAGCGACAAAGCGTCGCCCGTGAAGAACGTCGCCTGGGCCGGCAGCGCTGT
Organism: Myxococcales bacterium; assembly: GCA_025355005.1. Lineage (GTDB taxonomy): Bacteria > Myxococcota_A > Polyangia > Polyangiales > Polyangiaceae > JANXLV01. The sequence continues at coordinate 3,492 of JANXLV010000368.1, forward strand.
CTCGAGCTCCTTCAGATCCATCGCGAGCAGGTGCCCGTTGCGCCCGATCTTCTGCGCCGCGTACAGGCTCCAGCTCCCGGGCGACGCCCCGAGATCGAGCACGCTCATCCCGGGCCGCAGGAGCTTCACGCGGCGGTCGATCTCCTCGAGCTTGAAGACGCTCCGCGCGGGATATCCTGCTTGCTTGGCCGCGATGGTGAAGCGGTCGGGACCCTTGTAGGGGCTCTTCTTGGACATAGTAGAGGAGTCGACGCTGGCCGAAGGTGAGAGCAGGGCGCGCGCAGCAGGTGTGTTCCCGCGTGCGTTGATTGAGGATACTCCCTTAGGTTTCCGAGAGATAGAGGTGGTGCATCGAAGTAGACGTCGGATCCCCCGTGATCCATTCAGCGCCCGGAAGTGGGCGACTTGTTTGAGACGAACGCTGGCCCGGCGGTTGCTCGATACCCTTGCATGCGAGCCCACAACCTCTTCGCTGGCAACATCCCCCACCGGGACATCCCCATCACGACGCACCGCGCGAAGATGGTGAGCCTGGTCGACGTGGAGGTGGAGTGGGATGACACCCCGGCGCCGAGAGGCGTGAGCGCCGAGAGCTGGAGCCGAGCGCGCGGTTGGTCGAGCGACGACTGACGTCCTGCACCTCCTGAACCTCGACACAAAGAAAAGGCAGCTGCACGGTGGGCGTGCGAGCTGCCTTTTTCGTTCGTCGTGACGCGGCTGGTTAGCGGCCGGCCTTCTTCTTCTTCGCCTTCACTGCGTGGCGGACCAGCACGAGGCTGTTCTTTGCGCCGGGGACGCCGCCGTCGATCATGAGGAGGTTCTTCTCGACGTCCATCCGAACGAGCACGACGTTGAGCATGCTCACGGTCTCGTCGCCGTAGTGACCGCCCATCTTGACGTTGGGGAGCGTGCGACCGGGGGTCATGTTCGTGCCGATCGAGCCGCCGTGACGACGGTACTCGTGCGTGCCGTGCGTGTCGCTGCCGGCGCCGGCGAAGTTCCAGCGGCGCATGACGCCGGTGAAGCCGCGACCCTTGGTGGTGCCGCGCGTGTCGACCTTCTGGCCGGCCTCGAAGATCTGATCGAGCTTCATGACGGCACCGACCTCGAACTTGCCCGCGAACTCTTCCGAGCAGCGGAGCTCCTTCACGATGCGCTTCGCGGTGACGCCAGCCTTCTTGAAGATGCCAGCCTCCGCCTTGTTGACGTGCTTGTCCTTCGCGTCCGTGAGGCCGCAGACGAGAGCGACGTAGCCGTCCTTCTCCTTCGTGCGCTTGCCGACCACCGTGACGGGGCCTGCCTGGATGACGGTGACGCGACGGACGTTGCCGTCGTCGGTGAAGATCTGCGTGAAGCCGATCTTTTTGCCGAAGATGCCGGGGTTCGTGTTCATGACTGTGCTCTCTCTTTTTGCGTTCGGCCTCGCCGGGCTTCCGCACGCGTGAGGGCACGTGCACGGAGAAGTCAGACGAACGGTGATGGGTGAAGTCTCTCCGGGCGCTCACGACCTTTTACGGTCGAGATGGGTTCCAAACGCATGAACCCAAGGACGAATCCTGGCGCCTTTCGAGCGGGACAGACCTTTTGCCAAGGAAACGGCCGCACGTCAAGCGGCCCGGCGGCGTCATCCGTTCCGGTGACGGTGGGAGCCGGAACCAACACAGGTTCTTCGCGGTCTTTCCTGGTGCGTCCACACGAGAGGACTTACGCGTTGAGCTTGGCGACGAGCTCGCGGACGCCGTCCGTGTGGACGCCGGCGCTGATCTCGGCGTGGAAGACGCCGGCGATCAGGCCCTTCTTGTCGATGACGAAGGTGTAGCGCGGCGCGCGGCCAAGCAGCTTTCCGAGCTTGCCGAACGCGCCGTCCTGCAGACGAAACGCCTGCACCAGGGACGACTCCGTGTCCGCGATCAGCGGGAACTCGAGCTTGTACTTCGCGGCGAACTTCCTGTGGCTCTCGTCGTCGTCGCGTGACACGCCGATGACCTCCGTGTCCTTGCCGGTGAGGTCCTTGTACATGTCCTGGAAGCCGCAGGACTCCTTCGTACACACCGGCGTGAAGTCACCCGGGTAGAAGAAGAGGACGACGTTCTTCTTGCCGGTGTAGTCCGCGAGCTTGACGGAACGACCGTCGCTCGCCGTGAGAACGAAATCCGGGGCCTTGTCTCCAACCGCGAGTGCCATGCGGTGCAGCATACACACTCGCTCGGCCCACGGACACGTCACTCGTCGGACCGCGCCTCGCGGATGGTGTCGATGAGCTCGCGGACCTGCGCCGCGCCGGGCGATAGCTTCTTTGCGATCGTCGCCTCGGCCTCCGCGTCATCCAGGCGCCCCTCGCGACGCAGCGCCTCCGCGAGCCCCACGCGCGCCCGCAGTGAGCCCGGATTCCACGTGAGCAGAGAGCGATACGCACGTTCACACCCGACGCCGTCACCAACCGCGAGAAATGCCTCGCCCTTCGCGGCCAGGATACCTGGGTCCGCGATCCGCGCCTCGGCGGCGGAGAGGGCACGGAGCGCGGCGCTGGGATCACCGGCCGCTTGCAGCAGCAGGCCCTTCTCGAACAGCGGCTCGCCGGAGCCAGGAGAAAGGCGCGCGCTCCTGTCGAGCATACGAAGGCGCGCGTCGGGGGCCAGCGAAAAAGATGTAATATACATTCGTGTCGAGAGCCACGACCGCACGCTTCCGAGGAGCGCCCACCCGGACGCAACGAGGAGACCGACCACGAGCGCCGCTCGCAAGGCTCTCTGTGGCGGCACGGACCTCGGTCGGGCATGGCGGACCGCGCGACATGCACCCAGTGCGAGGGCGCATATGATCACGACCGCCGGCTGACGGAACGGGGAGTCGCCGAGCGACGTGATCGCGCAGGCGAGCAGCGCGCCCGCGCCGCCGTGGAACCCGCGTCGTGCGTTTGCGATGACGCCGAAGCCGAGCGCGCACGCGAATGCGACGACGGCGAGGAGCCCCGATTCGGCGGCGATTTGCAGGTATTCTTGGTGCGCGGTGGTCGCGTTCTCGTACGTGCGTGCAGCGGCGCTGGGCGTCATGCGCGAGAGCTCGCGGCCCTGCGCGTCGTGAAACGCATGCCCGAATCCTCCGAGCCCGACGCCGAATGGCATCGCGTCCTTCGCGGCGATCGCGCTCGACCTCCAGATCCACACGCGTCCGTGCAGCGACTGCGATGCAGGCACGTCGTTCGCCATCGAGTCTCGCTCCACTGCCCCGGCGATGCCGCCCGGGAGCGAGAGCACCGCGATCACGGCGACCGCCGCGGCTGTCGCCAGTGCCCTCCGCCTGCCCCGCACCGCCGCCGCGACCAGGAAGAGAACGGAGACGAAAGCAGCGACCCAGGCCACGCGCGAGTGCGCCAGGTAGAGCGCCACGGCCTGTGGCGCAGTCACGGCGACCGACAACGCGAAGCGACGCGTTCGAACGTGTCCGCGGCGAACATGTAGTATGCATGTATCGAGCGCGAGCGGCAGTGTCGCGGCCAGGAGCAGCCCGAGCCAGTTGGGGTTGCCCTGGCCCGCGTGCAGCAGAAATCCGCGCGCGCCAGCCGCCGCCGAGACGAGCGCGACGAGCGAGACCGCGGCCCCGAGCCACAGCCCTGCGAGGCGAGCCATGAGAACCGCGGAGATGCGTCGCGCGCGTGCGGCGAACATCGCGAATCCCGCTCCGCCGATCCACGTCGCCAGATCGAGCGCGCCGGGAGCGCGACCCCACGCGAGGCTCACGCACGAGACGACCAGGAAGAGCGCTGCGGCGGAGAGCGCGATGGAGCGGGGGCGGTGCGTCTCGCGGCGCGACCTCTTCTGCAAGAGCGCGACCGCCGACAGCGCGCAGCCCGCGAGCAGCGCGAGGGCGCGCTTCGGTTCGGCGGCATAGGCGTGTGGGTCGTACGCGGCGCCCGAGATCGTCGCCGCGAGCGCCACCCAGCCGGCGACGCGCCGCACCTTCACGGCGTGCGGTTCCTGTCTGCGCGAAGATCGAGGATCCTGCGGAGCTGGTTCCTCGTGGACTCAGTGCCCTCGCGCGCGAGGGCGCGTCGAAGGAGCTCGGTGACGATTACTGTGTCGTTGCGCACCAGGTAGCGCTCGGCCAGATCCCGGTCCTGACGCGAGGGCGAAGAGAGCGCCGCGAGCATCCGGAATACGGCCGTCTCCGGCGTCCACGCCAGGTGGACCGCCGCCGCCGCGACCGCGACCGGTGCATCGCTGCCAGTCTCACGCTTCGAAAGCTCCGGCGTGAGGCGCGCGCGGGCAGCGGGTTCGGTCACGCGCGACACGAGCCGCACGAATGATGGCAGCTGCTCGAACGGCAGGTTGTCCATCTCCCGGAAGAGGACCGCGTCGGCCTCCGTGCGACCAGCGCGAGCGAGCGCGACCGCGGCGTGGAGGCGCAGGCGCGTATTTTCGTGCGTGAGGAGCGGCTGGAGCACGGCGACCGCTTGTGCGTCCGTCATCTCACCGGTGAGATCGATCGCGACCAGTGTCCGCGGCAGATCGTGATGTGCGAGCGAAGCCGAGACCTCGCTGCGACCGAGCGGCCCAACGCCTTCGGGCCTGAGCGCCGCGACGAGATCGGTGAGCTCGGAGCGGCCCTTGGTCCAGGCAAGCAGCGTTCGCCCCGGTACGTCCGGCGACTTCGACGCGCGAAGGAAAGGGTCCACGTCCAGGAGCTTGCATGTGCGTAGCTCCATGCACGTCACCAGGTCCTGCGTGACACGCGAGTCGTTGACGCGGCCCAGCGCGACGGCCGCTTCGAGCTTGGTCGCGGCGTCCGGCGACGAATAGAGCTTGTCGTAGACGAGGTCCTTCCTGGCCGCGCCGCTGACCGCGTAGATCGAATAGATCGCGGCGGTCTTGAGGGTGGGGTTTGGATCGTCGATGTAGCGCTCGAGCACCGAGGCTGCATCCGGGGTGTGGAGCTTGCCGAGCGCGCGCACGGCGGAGAGCTTCACCGTGTCGTTTTTGTCCTCGAGGGCGGCGCGGAGGAGCGGGAGCCCCTCGGGACGTTGCACGTCGCCCAGGACGAAGGCGGTGTTCATGCGGATCTGCGCCTGCTTGTGAGCGGCGAGCGTCCCCGCGGTCGCATAGAACGCCTGCGGATCAAGGCGTTCGAGCGCGAAGGCGATGTTGTTGAGCATGCGCGACTCGCGCACGCGTGGCACCTCGGCGAGAAGCGCGCGCGTGGCGGCCCGGTCCCCGATCTTTCCGAGCGCGTACACGGCGCGATTGCGCACGTGCGTGTCCGGGTGTGAGAGCAGCTTGATGAGCGGCGCGACCAGCTCGGGGGAGCGCAGCTCGCTGGCCGCGAACGTTCCGGGCAACACGAGCGACGGGTCGCTGCTGCCGAGCGCATACGTCACGTCCGACACCAGGTTCGCATGCGAGATCATGTGGCGGCTCTTCCAGAGCCCCTTGAACGCTGGCACGCGAAGGTCAGTCGGTTCATCGCGGAGGGCCTTGCGAACCAGCGCGAGCGCCTTGCGATCGTTCATCGCGCCGAGCACCTCGAGTGCGGCAGCGCGGTTCGACTCTTCCTCGTCCTCGCGAGCGAGGATCTTCGACAGCGGTCCCACCGAGGTCGGGTCGGGCATGCGGCGAAGCGCGTCGATCGCGGCGCGTCGCACGCCAGCATCCCACGCCTCGAGCGCGCCCTGCAGCGCCGTGAGGCCGGCCTTGTCGCCGAGCCGCCCGAGCATCTGTGCGCACAGCCCGCGCAGGTGATCATCCACGTTGTCGGAGACGCAGCGCGCGAGCGACTTCGTGCTCTTGCGACCGAGGTTCAGGATGTCCGGGCTCGCCGGCATCTGCTTGGCCGTGACGTTGATGAGGACGGTCTCGTCGTTCGGCATCGCGGTGAGGACGGCGCGCTTCTTCTTCGTGAGCTCGGTGAGCGACAGCGCCTCGCCTGCCTGCGGCGCGTCGTCGTCTTCTGGTTCGGCCATGGCCGTCCGCACGACCGACACGGTCGGAAGGATGCTGGCGCCGAAGAGCGCGGCCCAGAGAAGTCGTCGCTTTTTGTTGGCTCGGCTCATGGGCTGACCACCTCGGCTTTCTTGGTGAGCTGGCGAATGCGCGACACGATCAGTTCGCGCGACGTGCGTTGAGAGAGGTAGCGGACCTTCACGCGGCGGTCCTCGCAAGAGCCTGCGTCGCCGGTCCACGAGATCAGCTCCACCGCGGGCTCCTTGTAGAGCGCGAGGTCGAACACCTCCTCGCAGTCGTGTCGCGCGACGAGATTCACCGTCAGCGTGAGCTCTGCGCGCGGCTCGGTCGCGGGGACGGGAACATCATGTGCGTCGCGCGCGGGCGCCTCTTCGGGGCCGGGGCCGCATCCCGCGGACAGCATCGCGCTCACGAGCGCCGCGGCGGCGGTAGCCCTGTAGCGACGTGATTTCCAGGGGATCCCGAACATTGGGGGCCGTAACGCCCGAAGGCGAAATCGTATTCACGGGGTACGTGAGAAGGAGTGGAGCGTCAACGGCGCGTCATCCTATATTGCGGGTATGCAACCGCCCGGTGGCTACGGCCAACCACCTCCTCCCTACGGCGCACCGCCCAACTCTGGCTACGGCCCTGCTCCACAGCAGTCCGGCTACGGCGCGCCCATGCAGCCTGCACCTCAAGGCTATGGCGCCGCGCCTCAGGGCTATGGCGCGCCCGCGCCGGGCGGAGGGGCTACGGTGATGGGTGTGCCGCTCGAGCAAGGTGAACGCGTCCTCTGGTTCAAGAAGCACGACTACACCGTGGAGATGGTCATCATGATCATCCTTGGTGTGCTCTTCCTGATCGTGCTCATCGGGATCATCTTCATCATCCTTGGCGCGACCGTGAACAGCAGGAAGCCGCGCGCACACATCCTCACGAACCGCCGGCTCATCTACGTGACGGGCGGCGGCCAGGTGCAGCAGTTCTATCTGAACCAGATCGCAAACATCGAAGCAGAGCGGCAGCAGCGCTCGGGTGGTGGTGGTCTCATCGGCGCGGCGGTGGCTGCAGCCGCGAACGCCGCGATGAACCACTTCGCAAATCAGAACCACAAGATGGACCCGAGCTACTGGCGGCGCACCACCGCGATCAACCTCGTCTTCGGCAACAACACGCGCGCGCGCGTGCCGGCGGAGCTCGGCTACGGCGCGGAGCTCGGACTGCTCACCACACGTGCGGTGTTCAATCGTGAGGCAGACACGCTGCCTGGGGCGATGACCTATCTGCCTTGACCAGCCGTATCGGCTGACGTCACCGTTTTCGCGGAGCGGCCAGCGCGCGCGATCAGTCCCGCGCGAAGAGCACCAGCTTCGGCTTCTCGTGGGTCTCATGGGCGGCGTCGTTGATGCGCGCGACCGAGGTGCCCACGGCGAGCATCTCCACGATGTGTGAGTCCCAGCCGTGCGCCGACTCATGCAGCTTCACGTTGACGATGCCGTCGCAGCCGGAGGCGGTCGCCTCTTCCTGCATGCGCTCCATGGCGAGCTCGCGGGCGTCGTACATGCCCTGCGTGAACGCCTGCATCTCCATGTTCTGGCCCATGCCGGATAGCCACTGCGAGAAGCTGCGGTGCGCGATGTGATAGACGCAGACGCCGTGCGCGAGCGACACGGGGCGGAAGCCGCCGCGCACCAGCGCCCAGAAATCCGAGCCCGATAGATCACACGTGAACGGTCGCCCGTGCGCGTCGTGCCACTTGCCGCCGTCGCCGCCGCGCTTGCGAACGGCGGTGCCCACAGCGGAGAACTCCGCGCGATTGCCGTGGCGCTCGATGTCGAGGCGCATGCCCACCACGCCGTCCGCGCCGAACGCCTGTGCCTGCTGCACGAGCCGCGAGATCGCGGTGATGCGTGCAGTATACATCAATCGCGAGATCTCGAGCATCTCCATGTTCTGCGACCACGGGGCGTTCTGCCAGCCCACGTTGAAGTAGGCAGAGCCGAGCACCAGCTCGAGCGGCTCGAAGTCCACCTCTTCAACGAGCAAGATCTCGTCGATGGAGAGATCCGACGTGAAGACGTGGGTCACTCGGTCACCGACATGACCAGCTGCGGCTCCGGCGGCTGGTGCTCGACCTTGATCGGCAGCACGCTCGTGCCCACGCAGAAGAACTCGATCACGTGATTGTCCCAGCCGCCATGCGTGGTCTCGTGGATCTCGGTGCCCACGACGCCCTGCGCGCCGTCGAGCTGCGCCTCGTACTGGAGCCGCTCCATGGCGAGCTCGCGCGCGTCGTAGAGGCCCTGCGTGTAGTTCGTCATCTCCATGTTGTTGCCAACGCTCGAGAGCCAGCCACCGAACGACTGGTGGGCGATGTGATAGACGCAGTTGCCCATCACCAGGCTCACGGGGCGGTAGCCGCTCTGCAGCAGCATCCAGAAATCCTGGCCAGAGAGATCGCTCGTGAACGGCATGCCGGAAGGGGCGCGCCAGCCGCCCGGCGGCGATCCCGCAGCGGCTTCACGGGCCTTCACCGCGGTGCCGATGGCGACGAACTCCACGAGCGACTCACCGAACTCGTGCTGCTTGATGTTGAGCCGCACGCCGATGACGCCGTCCGCGCCGAGCTCGTGCGCCTCTTCCTCCATGCGCGCCATCGCGAGCTCGCGCGCCTGATAGAGCGCCTGCGTGAGCACGCCCATCTCCATGTTCTGGTAGTAATTCCCGCGCTGATAACCCACATGATAGATGCTGGAGCCCATCACGAGGCCGAGGCACTCGAAGCCGGCCTCGCGCACCAGCAGGAACTCCTTCACGCTGAGGTCGCTGGTGAAGAAGCGGTTCTGTGCGGCCTGCTGCCGCATGCGCTGGATGCGCTCGAGCGCGTGCTGGGGGAGCGGCTGCCTCTGCGTCTGCGGTCTCTGATTGCTCATCCTTGATACCCTCGAGTGGTGCCGCGGTCACGTAGGTCGACGACGAGAAGCGGGCGCGGGGGATCGTGTGTCCCCGGTTTGCGTGCGACCGCGGTGCCCATGATCATGAGGTCCACGTGCAGTCGGCAGTGGCCCTCGTGCTCGTGCGAGTAGACGTTGCGGTGGAAGCGCACGCCGAGCACGCCAGTCGCGCCCTGGAACTTCTGCGCGGAGGCACGGAAGCGGCCGACGGCGAGGTCGCGTGCCTGCTGCGATGCCGCGGTGTGCATGGGCAGCTCGCACGAGAAGAACGTTCCGTCGCGCGAGCAGTCGGCATGCGGGTCGAACCAGAAGCAGTTGCCCATCGCGATGCCGAGCGGCACGTAGCCGGCCTTGTGCAGCTTGGAGTACTCGTCGGCGCGGAGCAGCGTGAGCGCGGGACGCTGCGGCGGCGGCTCGTTCCGGAAGCGCACGGCGGTGCCGACGGCGGTGTACTCGATCAGATCGTCTGCCCATGGATGTGCGCGTGACATGAAGCGCGTGTCGATCACCGCGTGCGCGCGGAGCAGCATTGCCTCTTGCTCCATGCGGGAGAGCGCAAGGAGGCGCGCGCGTTCGTGCGCGAGCGTGAGCGGGGCGAGCTCACCGCCGCTCCACGTGCCCACGAAGCCGGAGAATCCCACGTGGTACGTCGACGAGCCCATCACCTGGCTCACCACGTCCAGGCCTGCGGCCTTTGCGATGACACCTTCCGCAGCGGAGAGCGTGCTGGTGAAGAGCCCATTCGGCGCGGCCCCGAGCTCCGCCATCCTTCGCTGTGCGCGGAGCGGGATGCCGCCCTGCTGCACCGCCAGCTGGCTCTGCTTGTCTTCTTGCTCCGTCATCTTACTTTCCGCCGCTTAGCTTGCCGAGCACCCATGCAGCCCGCGCGCTCTCGTTCGCGTGTGAGGCGAGTCCATCGAGGAGCTTCTCGACCCACTGGTCGATCGGCATCTCGGTCGTGCGAAGCGCGACACCGCGGACCACCTTCTTGTGGAAGCACTGCGCGCGATTGCCAGCGCGGACGGCGGTGAAGACGTCGGGCTCGAGACGCACCTCTATCGACACGGGCACCTGGACGCCGCCGACGTTCTGCGCCTCGATGTGCGAGAACTCTGCGAAGCCCTGGCTCAGCGTGTTGGCGAGCTGCGCGAGGAACTTGTCGACGTTCGAGAGGTCGAGCGCCATACCCTCCGCGATCTGGTCTGCATGTACGCCCACCTGCTGGACGTCGCCGCAGTACTGGCAGTGATAGGTGCGCGCGAGCGCGTCAGGTTGCATCGTCGCGCCGCAGCGCTTGCAAGGTACCGGTCCCATGATCGACTGCGACGATATCGCCCGCCGCGCCCGCGCAAAGCCCAAAACGCCGTCTCCAGGCCCGACCTGCACACCTGCGCAGCCCCGAAAGAACGGAGCTCGCCACGCGCGGTTGGGTGGGGCGCGTTGACAGGGGGCGTTCGGCGTGGTTTAAGCCCGCTCCCCGCGTTTTGCGGGCAGCCGCGCCATCGCGCCGCAGGTATGTAGAGGACTTTCCGCCATGAACACCCCGATCATCGAACAGCTCGAAAACGGCCTCCTTCGCACGGACCTGCCTGAGTTTCGCGTGGGTGACACGGTGCGCGTCCACTACAAGATCGTCGAAGGCGACAAAGACCGCATCCAGGTGTTCCAGGGCGTCGTGACCAAGCGTCACCGCGCGGGCGCCCGCAGCACGTTCACCGTGCGCAAGATCAGCTTCAACGTCGGCGTGGAGCGCATCTTCTTGCTCCACACGCCGCGCATCGACAAGGTCGAGATCGTGAGCAAGGGCGTCGTTCGCCGCGCGCGCCTCTTCTACCTGCGCGATCTCCAGGGCAAGGCCGCCCGCGTCCGCGACGCCAAGGACAACTGAAACGGCATCGCCTCGGGCCGTTGGCATCCCGGCTTGCGAGCCTTTGGGCTGCGCTCCGTCCTCACGGACAGGAGTCCGCTCCGGGCGGTGCTCCCCCAAAGCCTCGCCATCCGGGCGCCACCGGCCCGATCCGACGCCGTTTGCTTTGAGGGGGCGGGACTTGGAGACGGTTGTTCAGGAGATTGCTCGCGCCATCGTCGATGGCTTCGATCGGCACTATCGATCTTTTCGGACCATCAGCTCGGAGGCGAAGCGGCGGTTCGAGATCGGTGACTGGGCTGCGGTCCAGCGCGCCAGCGTCGAGCGCATCGAGCTCTACGATCGTCGCGTGACGGAAGGCGTCGCCCGCGTCGAGGCATTTCCAGAGGCCGCGAATGAGCAGAACTGGGCTCCCATCAAACGCGCGTTCATCGCGGAGCTCGTGAACCATCAGCAGCCGGAGCTGGCGCAGACGTATTTCAACTCGGTCGCCAGCCGCGTTCTCCACCGGCGCTACTACAACAACGAGAACCTCTTCCTTCGTTCCATCGTCTCGACGGAGCACATCCTGGCGCTCCAGCCCACGTATCGCGCGTACTACCCGAAGGCGCTCGGTCTTCGCGCGACGCTGCGACGCATGGTGACGGATCTGGGCCTCACCAATTCCTGGGAGGCGATCGAGCGCGATCTTGCCGCCGTCATCCGCGCCATGTCGGACTTCTTCGCCCGCAATCCCGACGTGCACGACAACGTACAGGTGCAGGTGCTGTCGTCGCTCTTCTACCGGAACCAGGCCGCGTACATGATCGGCATGATCATCAACGGGTACGAGCGCACCCCCTTCGCCGTGCCCATCCGGCAGAACGCGCGTCGCGAGCTCTATCTGGACGCGCTGCTCCTGCACCGCCAGGAGCTGGGTGCGCTCTTCTCGCTGGCGCGCGCGTACTTCATGGTGGACATGGAGGTGCCCGCCGCGTTCGTGAGCTTCCTGCGGCAGATCTTCCCGGACAAGCCGAACGCGGAGCTCTACACGGCGCTCGGTCTGCAGAAGCAGGGCAAGACGCTCTTCTACCGCGACATGACGGAGCACCTGCAGCACTCCTCCGACAGCTTCGCCGCCGCGCCGGGCATTCGGGGCATGGTGATGGTCGTCTTCACGCTGCCGTCGTTTCCGTATGTCTTCAAGGTCATCCGCGATCGGTTCGAGGCGCCGAAGAACGTGGATCGCAAGACCGTCATGGCCCAGTATCGGCTCGTGAAGCACCACGATCGCGTGGGTCGCCTGGCCGACACGCTGGAGTTCTCGTACGTCGCGTTCCCGAAGGACCGCTTCGAGCCCGCGCTTCTCGCCGAGCTCGAGGACAAGGCGCCATCCATGGTGCAGCACGTGGCGGGCAACGTGGTGCTGCAGCACCTGTACGTGGAGCGGCGCATGGTCCCGCTCGACCTCTACGTGCAGCGCGCGAAGGACGACGACGAGCTGCGCGGGGCGATGCGCGAATACGGAAACTGCATCCGTGAGCTCGCGCTCGCGAACATCTTTCCGGGCGATCTCTTGCTCAAGAACTTCGGCGTCACGCGCTTCGGCCGCGTCGTGTTCTACGACTTCGACGAGATCCAGCCGCTCACGTCGGTGAACTTCCGCCGCCTTCCCACGCCCGTTCACGATGAGGACGAGTACCGGGCCGAGGCATGGTTCTCCGTGGGCCCGAACGACGTCTTTCCGGAGGAGATGCCGCCGTTCCTGTTCGCGAAGGCACGGTACAAGGAGCTCTTCGACGAGGAGCACCCCGGCCTCTTCACCGCCGACTACTGGCGCAACATCCAGTCACGCGTGGCCGCAGGCGAGCACCTACCGTTCTACCCGTACCCCACCGATCGCCGCTTCCCGCACAAGCACGCAGAGAACGCTGACGACGTTATCGATACCTGAGGCGATACCTGAAGCTATTCCGTTGCCTTCGGGGGCGGGCCGAGCTGGATTCGCTCGCCGATGTATGCGCCGATGAGCGTGAACATGATGCCGATGGCGCTCATGATCACGTAGAGGAACGTGGGCAGCGTGCGGACCGTCTGACTTGCGACGAGCAAGAACGTGGTGGGCACGGCGACGCAGAAGCTGGCGACCATGGGCTCGATGAAGGTGCGGCCTGGCGAGATCATGCCGACCAGCAAGCCGCCAACGAACCACACGGGAACGCAGACGACCATGCCGTTGCCACCCTCGAAGTCGAGCGCGGTGATGATGCGAGGCAGGCCAAAGACCAGGGCGGCCGTGAGCACGGCCTGGACGGCGAGCGCGATGAACAGCCACGTGAGGCTGATGCCCTCCTGCTGATAGCGCCGCTCGAGCTCTTCCTCGCGCGTGCGCGCGACCTTTCCGAGCAATTCGATCTTGGCGCCACACGACACGCAACGAGTCGAGCCGGGAGGGTTCTTGTCGAAGCCACACGAGGGGCAGGTCACGTTCTTCGTCGCGGTTGCCATCGTTCCTACCTTGAAGGGAGCACCAGCCTACACGCGTTCCGCACGCAGAAGCAAACCCCGAGATTTCAGTCACAGCGAAATTGCTCCGAGATTTCGCGTTCTGACTCGATATCGCCGATTTTTCGACCCGGCGCGGAAACCTTTGCAGGTGGGCGATGTCAGCCCTGGGGAAGCGAGCAAACCCAGCAAGCCAAGCAAACCCAGGCTGGCGCGCGCGACCGTCCTGGTCCGCTCGCCTGGTCCGCTCGCCTGGTCCGCTCACCGGTCGGCTCGACGACCCCAAGAAATCCTATAGAGTGTAAAGGTCTCCGTGTCCCCGAACCTCACCCCGCCCACCGCAGAGTTCCCCCACGCACATGATGCGGAGGAGGAGCGGATCGATCCGGAGCTTCTGGAGCTCCCCGATCCGCCTCGTGGGGAGCGGCGCGTCACCTTGATGGTGCTGCTGGTGACGGCGCTGGCTTCGGTCGCCATGGCCCTCGCCCTGCGGAATGACGCGAAGTACTCCTTCGCCGACACCATTCCGGAAGATCTGGGCGAGCTCTCGAAGGCGCCCCCTGCGGCCTTCGCGCAGAACCACTACGTGCACGGGCGCGCAGTGCTCGGTGGGGCCAGCGCGCTTCGCTTCGAGCGCCCTTTCCAGGCAGACACGTTTCGCGTGTCGCCGGTCCAGGGACATACCAACGTCTGGGCAGAGGTCCGCGTCCGCGAAGGCGCTGAGACCGGCCGCTACGTTCCGCCCACCGAGTTCACGGGGCACCTGGTCCGGTTCGACGCAGCCGGTCCGAAGCAGCGCGGGCTTGCGCGCGCGGTCGAGGATGCCACCGGACAGAAGGTCCCCGAAGGCGCATGGCTCATCGTCGACGGCGAAGCACCGTCCGACTCCAAGTGGGCCGTCGCACTGATGATGCTGTTCTCCGCGTTTGCCGTGTGGAACGTGCTCTCCGCGCTGAAGCTCGTCCGCCGCGTCCGCGAATAGACGCGCCCTGCTTACCGGAGTCTCGTGCTTACCGGTGTGAGCGTCCGGTCGACCGGGAGTTGCCGCGCGATGGCGGCGCTGGGCTCGACGGACGACGCGACGGCGCGGATGGTGGGGCGCGCACGGTGTGGCTCTGCGGCGGCGCGGCTCCATGAGGCGTGGCCGACGAGGGCGTCGAGTACGCGCGCGCATGCGAGATGTGCGGATCGTTCGGCGCGGCGTGCGCGACGTGCGCGGGCTCGATGCCCAGAGACGAGGGCGGCGGACCATGGACCGCGGGCTGCGCCGTGGTGTGACCAGCCGCGTCGGCATGGACGCCGCCCGGCTCGTACGGATGCGTCTGTCCTGCGATGACCGTCGCCTGGTCGCGCGGAACGACATGCGTCGCGACCGCCGGAGAGAAGACGTCACCACGTGCACAATACACGTATCGCGGCTCGGGCCTGCTGTAGACGACGACGGCGACGCCACCGTACCAGATGAACGCGGGCGGCATGGGCGCCCACCCGACGTAGCCGTAGCCTTCGTCGCCGGTGCGCCAGACGACCCACGCGTGCGCGTAGCGGCGGCCGGGGATCCACGACCAGCCGCGCCCTTCGATCCAGACCCAGCGTCCGTAGTGGTACGGACCCCAGCCCCACTCGTACTCGCTCACCCAGACGTAGTCGTCGTTGTCGTAGACCCAGTGACCACCGGTGCTGTACGGCACGAAGTCGGGGCCGACCTCCGTCGCGTTGGGAACCCAGACGGTGCCATAGGTGGAGTCCTCGACCCAGGCGCCGTGCCCTTCGAGCGTGGGCTTGAACTCCGTCACGGCGCTCGGGTCCGTGTCCGCGTACTTCTCCTCGTCCGCGCCGATCTGGATCTCTTCGCCCTCTGCGTGCGCGGACGCTGCGGTCTGCGCTGCAGGGTCGACCGGTGCGGCAGGCGGCGGTGTGGCGGGCGGCGGTAGCGTCTCTTCCTCGCAGGCCGTGAGGCACGTGAGCGGGCCAACGAGCGCAAGCCCGAGCAGGAGACGGGAGGCGAGAGAGGAGCGTCGCATCACCCCGAAGAGTAGCACCCGCTACGCGACGCGCGTCTTCTTCCGGCGCTCGAGACCGAGCAGCTCGGCGGCGTTGGCGTACAGGATGCGGTGTCGTGTGTCGGCGCGGCCTTCGGTCGCGATCAGCACCTTCGCGAGCGAGATCGCCTGGTGGTAGAACGGCCAGTCCGAGCCGAGCAGGATACGTGTATTGTCCATGCTTTCGACCATGCGGCGCAGGGCGGGCAGCGACTGCGACGACGTCTCCACGAGGACGTTCGGATAGCGCCGCGTGAGCTCCAGCGCCGCTTCCCACTGCAGCGCTCCTGCGTGCCCCAGGATGAACGTGGTCTTCGGATTCTCGGCGATGGGCTTCTCGTAGAAACGCACCTGCGAGAGCCAGCGGCCCAGCGGCGGCTCGATGCCCACGGGGCCGCAGTGCCAGAGCACGGGCAGGTTGCGCTCCCCGCACAGGCGGTAGAGCGTCATCGCGCGCGGGTCGTCGGCGCGGACCAGCTGGACGGCGGGGTGCATCTTCACGCCGCGGATGCCGCGCGCCACCTGCGCGTCCAGCTTGTCGCGCACGTTCCGCGCGTACGGATGCACGGAGCCGAACGAGATGAGCTTCTCCGTGGTCTTGGCGGCCGACGTCGCGTGGACCCAGTTCTCGCTGAGGGCGGGGAAGTCGATGGGGAGGATCACGGAGTGTTCGACGCCGAGCTCGTTCATCTCGCGCAGCAGGTTCGGCACGGTGTGGGTCTTCCGCATGCCGGAGCTCCGCACGCTGCCGAGCGTGAGGTCACGCTTCATCGCCGAGAGATCCTTCGGCTCGAAGTTCTTGTTCACGTAGATGTCCAGGTCGAGCTTGCAGCACGACGGAAGGTAGTGCTCCGTGTGGCGGGCGTTCCTGTAGAGATCGAGCTGCATGGGCCGCACGTAGGCGAGCGCGAGGTGCGTGTGCACGTCGATGACGGGGCCGATGCTCTCGTCGGAGACGACGACGCGATCGTCGTACGCCTGAAACCACGGCAGGCGTCCCAGATCCGCGAGGCAAGTGAAGGTGGTGGGCAGCGCCAAGCCGCCAGCATACCTCACTGCGCCGCGCTTGATGAGCCTCGAGCGGGCGCGAGGGAGAGGGCCTCGTGCAGCGCGGCGGCGAGCTCCGCCTTGGAGAAGGGCTTGGAGAGATACAGCCATGGCGCGCCGTCGTCTGCATGGACCGCGCTCCTGGTGTAGCCCGACACGAAGAGCACCGCTGCGGCCGGACGGACGAGGCGGAACGCGCGCGCGGCGTCCATGCCGCTCATCTCGGGCATTGCGACGTCCGTCACCATGACGTCGATCGGACCTGCGTGCTCACGCGCGAGGGCGATCGCCTCGCTCGGTCGCGACGCGTCGAGCACCACGTACCCGAGTGACCGCAGCATCCTGCACGTAGCCCGGCGCACCGTGGGCTCGTCCTCCAGAAGCAGCACCGTCTCTGCCCCGACGCGTCCGACGCTTGGCGTGGTCCCCATCTGCCCCTCACATTGTAGCCGAACACAACGAATGCGCCCGAGGGCACTCAGGATGTGGCGCGTTGCTGGTTTGTTCCCGCGATCGGATCTTTCG
Source organism: Myxococcales bacterium (assembly GCA_025355005.1). Lineage (GTDB taxonomy): Bacteria > Myxococcota_A > Polyangia > Polyangiales > Polyangiaceae > JANXLV01. Next base: position 20,350 of record JANXLV010000368.1, read on the forward strand.
TAGATCTTTCCTCGGCCGCTCGCGTCTACGGGCTCCATGCGGGATACGACCAGGCGCTGGAAATTGGTTGCACTATGCATGCTTCCTCTGGCCCTCGCCGCGGGCTTCCTGGGTTGTCAGAGGGCGCAGGGCGAATCGGCGATCGCGGCGTCTCCACCTACGGCAACGGGCGCTGGCTCCGGCGGTGCCGCTCGGTCGGGGTCGCCGGCGGTGGCGGAGACGGCGCTGACGCCGGAGGAGAACGCCACGGGAAAGATCGTCACGTTCAAGTCCGAGGACGACCTCAAGAAGTTCTTCGGCACGTGGAAAGAAGGCATGGAGGCGCAGCGCCAGAAGCCCGTGTACATGAATGGCCCGTCGATGGAGGGTGGTGCACCGCCGCCCATCAACGTGACGCCCGTAGCGCCGAAGCCGGCGAGCCCGAGCCCGAGCGTCTCCCCGCCCGCGCAGCATGCGCCCGCGCGCGCGCGTGCCGTCGACAGCGCCGCGCCTGCGAAGAAGGAAGCGAACGAGTCCATCACGAACAACCAGCACGCGAACGTGGACGAGGGCGACATCGTGAAGATGCACGGCGACCACCTGGTCGTGCTGCGTCGCGGTCGCATCTTCACCGTGTCCCTCGAGGCCGGGAAGATGAAAGCGAGCGGCATGCTCGACGCGTTCGGGCCCGACATCGATCCGGCCGGCAGCTGGTACGACGAGATGCTGGTGGATGGCGACAACGTCGTCGTCATCGGCTTCAGCTACGCGCGGGGCGGCACGGAGATCGGGATCTTCAGCATCGATCCCGCGGGCTCGCTCCGCTACCGCACGACGTATCACATGCGCTCGAACGACTATTACTCGGCGCGCAACTACGCGAGCCGCATCGTCGACGGGCGTCTGGTCTTCTATGCGCCCACGTACATCTCGCCGTACGAAGCGGACGTGTTCCGCCCGTTCCCCGCGGTGCGTCGCTGGCGTCGCGGCGCTGCGGACACCGACTTCATTCGCACGCTCGTGCCCACGCGCCTCTACCACCTCGCGAACGAGACGCCGCCGTCTGGATACATGGCGCTGCACACGGTGACGTCGTGCGACCTGCGCGCGAGCGATCTGTCGTGCGACTCCGTTGGCATGATCGGTCCTGCGGGCCGCGTCTTCTACGTGTCCGAGAACAACGTCTATGTATGGATGCGCGACTGGAACCCGAACCAGGGCTTCCAGACCTCGCCGGGCGTACTCGCCAAGATGCCGATAAAACCCGGGTCACCGGTCCAGGCGATCCGCGTGGCGGGCATGCCCACCGATCAGTTCTCGTTCGAGGAGAACGGCGGCTTCCTCAACGTGCTCGTTCGCTCGGAGTCGAACGGCGATGCGATGTGGGCGAGCGAGGTCACGTCGGGCGACGCCGCCGTGATGCGCGTGCCGCTCGGTCTGTTCTCCGACGGCGTGCCGATCGCTTCGCGCTCGCGCTACACACGCGTGCCAAAGCCCGAGGGCAACGCCGTACAAAACCGCTTCATCGGCCCGTGGCTGCTCTATGGCGCAGGGAACGGCTACTGGACGCGCAGCGCGGGCGCATCGAAGCTCTACGCGTATCGCTACGCCACGAAGGAAGAGCCATCCGTCGTCGATCTCGATCAGGGCGTCGATCGCATCGAGGCGATGGGTGATGACGCAGTGGTCGTGGGCTCGCGCCAGCAGGACCTCGTATTCTCGCCGGTGGGACTGGGCAAGGAAGTGCACGCGCACCGCGACTTCGTGCGGCGCAACGCCTCGCAGGGTGAGCTGCGGAGTCATGGGTTCTTCTACAAGCCGTCGAGCGACAAGGAGGGCGAGGGCGTCGTGGGCTTGCCGATCCGGAAGGAGGGCGCGCGCGGTGGTCGCTATCTGACCGAAGGCTCGGCGGGCGTGTTGTTCCTGAAGAACCGTGGCCTCGAGCTGTCGGAGCTTGGGTCGCTGGACGCGTCACCGCTCGGGACGAACCACGATGGCTGCCGCGCGTCGTGCGTGGACTGGTACGGGAACGCGCGGCCGATCTTTGCGACGGGGCGCGTGTTCGCGCTCATGGGGTATGAGCTCGTGGAGGGGCAGGTCGCGGGGAAGACGATGACGGAGAAGGCGCGGATGTCGTTCGCTCCGAGGGGGGGAGCGCCGGCGCGGGGAGCGGACGAGGAGTCGCCGTACTGAAGAGCGACGACGACTTCGACGACGACCTCGACTTCGACTTCGACTTCGACTTCGACCTCGACTTCGACCTCGACTTCGACCTGGACCTATCTGTCCGTTCTCGGTGACGCTTCCTCGTCGTTGCATCAGGGTGGTTCCTTCGCGATCCAGTTTTGGCTCTGGAAAGCCTTGTGATTTCGTTTGAGGTGGTTGGGTATGGATGTCGCATGAAGTGCGCCTGCTCCCATGGAACTCACCCGCTCTCGTTGGTTTCGCGCTGCTTGTGGTGGTCTGCTGCTTGCCCTCGCGGCTTGTAGCGTGGACTCGGGACAGGACTCGGACGAGCCCACCGAGGAGGAGATCGCGGCTTCGCTGAACGGCACGGTCGGACCCGAAAAGGCGGACTCGCTCGCGGCGATCCCCTGGGCCACGATCGGTGCGGGCGTGAGCTACAAGAAGGTCGGCGCTGGCAGTGACGTGCTGATCGTCTACGGCGGCTACACAGCGCAGGACGTGTTCTCGCAGCGCTGGGCCGATGAGCTCGTGCGCGACAAGCTCGGTGCAGAGGGCGCCTCACACATCTACGCCGTGAAGGGACCGAACCAGTCCGGCTACGCGAACCGCGAGATCGGCAACAGCAAGCTCGTAGCGCACCTCGCGCAGGGCACGCGCGCCGCGAACGCCTCACGCATCATCGTCATCGCGCACTCGAGCGGCACCTACGTCTCGACGGAGCTCTTCCAGCAGCTCGCGTCGTCCGACCCCAGCGCGCTCACCAAGGTCACGCTCTTCAACCTGGATGGCGGCGGTCTGGACGCGAGCCTCGCGCGCAAGATGACCCATGCGTACTTCGTGTGGGCGTGCGACTCGAAGATCGGTCGATGCTCCCACAATGCGGGCGGCATGCAGGCGCTGGGCTCCGAGTTTGCGTCGGAGGGCGGCGGCATCAAGGTGAACGCCATCGGCAGCGGATGCAGCTCGTCAGCGGCGGGTGGGCTCTGGTGCATGCACGACACGCTGATCAACACGAAGCCGCACAATCCGGTGATGTACGATCTGCTCGACGATTACACGGACTTTTCGACGCCGGGGCGCTCGGTGGTGACGTCGTACCTGGACGTGCTGGCTCACTGAAGGCGTCAGTTCGGCAGGACCTGCTTCATGCTCGTGCGGTAGACCGGCCCGTCGGCGCCGACGGCTCCGTCCTGTGAGGTGAGGCCCACGAGGTAGGCGGAGCCGTCCGCCGTCACCACCGGGTACCGGTACGCGATGCGGACCAGATCGTTCGAGACGTCGAGGAGCACCGGAGCCACTCGCTTCTGCGCGAGGTCGTACGCGAAGATTCCGGCGTAGCCCGTGTAGACGATCCAGCTGCCCCAGCGGGTGAAGTTGTTGCTCGTGGTCGCGCTGTAGAAGTAGTGCGACGTCTTGTAGGTGGGCGCGATCTGGTAGGTGGACGCCTGGATCTCCGCGGAGAGATCGCGAAGGCCGTTCTGCGCGTAGTCGAAGAACTTGAGCCCGGTGGAGTCCTCGAACGCGACGCCGTCCTTGGAGAAGTTCACCGCGCCTGCGATCTCCGTCTTGTTCTGCATGTACTGGGCCTTCTTCGTCGTCAGATCCACGCGCCAGAGGCGGCCGCTCTCGATGACCATCATCGTCTGACCGTCCACGTCGAAGTCCAGCAGCTCACCGACCTTGATGCCCGCGTCCTCCAGCGTGAAGAGCTTCGTTGGCGTGCCGCCTGGCGCGAACGACCAGATCGCGGTGCCGGTGCCGGTCTTGTCCGTCGGCGTCGTGATCACGTAGATCGTGCTTCCCGAGACCGCGTAGGCCCACCACTTCTGCTCGTCGGTGGGCGCCGGCAGATCCGCCAAGCCCTTCTCGGTGTTCGCAACGTGTGCATCATACACGTGATAGGTGATGTGGTCGCCGGCGCGCTGGGCTGTCACCACGAGATCGTCCGACGTGCGCTCGTTCGCGTTGTCGCCGCTGCCGAGCGAGAAGCCGTAGTCGAGCGTGGTGCCGTCGGCGTTCCTGCGATGGAAGATGGGGTCCTTGCCCGGGTACGTGCGGTAGTAGACCGTGGTTCCCGCTGCCTCGAGCTCCATCGCGCTCTTGTCCATCGCTTGCGTGCGGTGTGACTCGAGGTCCGCCGAGAGCTTCTTGAACGCGGCAGTGTCGGCGTCGGTGGTGGGGCCCTCCGTCCCCGACGAACCACTGCCGTCGGACGTGGAGGGCGCTCCGAAGAAGCAGCCAGAGAGAAGCGCGAGCGACAAAGCGGAAGCGGCAAAAGAGATTCTCATGACCCGCCGCCAAGCAACCCACGAGCCAACGCGCACAGTCGCGGAGTTCCACGCACCCAGCGACCGCCAACCGGAAATCTATTGGTAGTGGCCGGAATTGAAATTCCGAAATTGACGCGCTCGGTTTCGATCCAAGCTGTCGCGCATGCGCATTCTCACCCAGCGGATCGTGTGGCACCGAGCGTCGAGCGTCGCGCGTGAACGTCAGACGACGTTGAGCGAAGGGGAGTCGGACAGCGTGCGACTGACCCTTGATGCGCTCCGCGTTCGGCTCGGCTCATGGGAGGCCGTAGCGCGCGCCCTGAACGTATCGTCTCGGATGCTCCGCATGAACCGTCACGCGCGCATGAAGAGCGGGATCGCCGTCCGCATCGCGAACGCGACGGGGATGCGGCTCTATACGATCCTCACGCGGAAGCTTCCGGTTCGACGCCGGCGTCGAGCTTGCCCAACGTGCGGGAGGCAGGGGTAGCGGGCCTCGATGGGTCGCGCCCGTGCCGTGGAAGGTGAGGACTAAGCTGCCCTTCGCAGCATCCCCTCAAATTCGTCCGGTCGCGACCATCTGGCAACGTCCGAAACCGACTCCACAAGACTGAAGTCCTCCGGCTGCCACACATCCATTGTGTCATCGAAGAGCGAAAGAAACCGCAGCGGTTGTGGGCCGACGGACAGCGCATTCAGGTCGTACCAGGTCGCGAGAACATGCTCGGCGATCTTCCTGCCGGCAGCGCGACTGCCGGTGCTCAGCACACACACAAGGGAACTCGCATCGGGCGTGCGGACATGAAAGTCGGCCGTCCACTCGCGCCCTGATCTTCCGACGAGCTTCTTTGCTCGGTCGAATGGGATGCTCTTTTCCGTGAGGTAATCCGCAACCTCTTCGGTTACGGATTCAACCGCGCGCGTTCTGAGCGTGAACCATAGGTCGGCCACGCGCAAGCAGGCTTGGCCCAGCCGAAGCACGGCATCTGCGAGGCGATCGGCGGCTCCCAGGCGCACAATGAGCATCCCCTTGAAGAACTCAACGCTGTGGTTCATCAGAACGTCATCGATCATCTGCCGCTGTTTGGGGGACCGACGAAGAGCAAGGGTCTGCATGCGCAGCCACCGAACGGTCTCGCCAAGATCTGTCAACGTTCGCACGTCGCCATTGGTCGAGTAGTAGAGATCGATGACGTCGCCGTCTGGGTACAGGAACGGCGTGCGAACTCTTACACGCGAATCGTGTGGCGAGCAGACGAATAGGGCACTCAGTTGGGAACTGATTTCCGTGCACGGGCTGCTGGCGTTCATAGGAAGAGATCCTCTTGGAATGGCGGAGGTGCATGCAGTGTCCCGGCGTGCGAGATCTTGGCCTCCATGCAAAACTGCTCCCACACGCCAACTGGGTCGTTGGCCGGCGCGGTAATGTCAGTCGGCACGTATGCCACCTTGTCCCGGTATTGTTCGGTGTAGCGGTGTTTGTGTTTCTCCCCGACCATCTGGCAAGTCGGATTGTGATGGTCCTTCCCAAGGTCGAGCGCGTAGATGCGGCCGACGCCTCGGTGGATGAGCGCGAATGTGACAGCTTTCGCGGGGGCGCTGTAGCTGCCCCTTACAAATAGCGGGTAGCCTGGGTCAGACTTTATCTCGGCGCAAAACTCGACGCTCGGCGAGTGGTCTTCGTCCTCTAGCCAGTCGATGTCCCCATCGATGCGCTTTGTCGCATCGTCTAGCAGCGCGTCGAACTCGATCTGGGTCAGGGCCATGCTTGAATCCTACCGCAGCGACGTTGCGCCCGCCTCCCCTTTGCGCGATAGAGAAGCGGCTGACAGCAGCGCTTCGCGCGCCCACTGCGTGACGGGCTTGCCAACGCGCTTCGCCGCTTCGCCGATCGCATCGCGCTCTTCTGGCGTGAGCCTGAGCGAGAACATGGTCGCCTTCGCTTCGCCCACCGCAAGCGGCGGACGGCCCATGCGCGCCTTGCGGCTCACGATGCGCCCTCATGCGAGAGGGCCGCGTCGAGAAGGTCGCCCATGCTCCACACGGTCGGCGTGACACCAGAAGCCATCGCTGGCGTGCAGCGGATCGTGGAGTGCATCCGGACCAGATTGTAATGGGCGAAGTGGAGTGCGGTCGCCGCGATGTGGTTCTCAAGCTTTTTGGAGAACGCGTTCGTGAGGCGCGTGTAGCGGCGCACGCCCATGCGAACCGTCAAGTTTTGACGCTCGACGTAGGACGTGGAGACCAGGTCTTCGATCGGCGCACCGAAGACCGGGATCTTCTCAATGCTCGTCACCTTCGGCGGCGAATACCTACCCGGGCCGGCAGGCTCGGCTTCGTACTCTTTTACAAGTTGCGCATAGTCGACGGTGCCATCGGGAAACGCCGCATCAATTGCCGCGACGTACGTGCGAAGACCATCGGTCGTGATCTGAACACGGTGACGAAGGCGCGAAGCAACATCCGCGATGAACGCGCGGGCGGTCGCATCGTCGCGCTTGCCCACCGCGAAGGCGGGGACGAGCTTGGTGTCCGCATCGATCGCGACGAAGGTCCATGCGTCACCCTTGGTCGCATCGTCACTCGCGGCGATGTGACGCTGCTTCTTGCCGACGAAGGCCCAAAGCTCATCAATTTCGAGACGCTCGCAAGGAAGCCCGCGCATGGTCTCGTCCAACAGGTTCGCGCAGCCGTTCCCGACACGAACAAGCAAGGTGCCGATCGTCTCGCGGTTCACGCCGGTCATGCGCTCTGTGGAGCGGATCGAGCAACCCTCAACCAGGGCCGAGAGCACCGCAACCTGCTTGGAGTGGGGGAGCACGTTCGCCATACATTTATTGTAATACGAATAGTCTGCCTGTCAAGGACCTTATCCACGAGTCGCTCGAGCCTGTAGGGCCTCGATCAGCGGAAGAACCGACGCGACGTCGCTGGCCGTGCCGCTATTCTCAATGGTTCCATCAATATACGCTTTGGCAAACTGGGGTCCGGTCAAGCCATAGAGCCTATGCGACGTGCGATCGAGCCAGTCGATCCAATTCGCTAGACCGAACACGGGTGCCTGTAGTTGGTTTCGCATGGTCCGTAAGTTTGCGGCAAAATACCAATAAATCAAACTGTTTGTCACAAATAGACGGAGACATGTCGTTGTCGGGCCTTATCTTGACGCGGCGCCGATCGTATCGAACTTATCAAGATTGGCTCGACACGATCGATAAGTTCGACTAATGTGATGTGTAGAGGTGGCGCGATGGCCAACGAGAACGCGACTGAGACTGAGACTGTTGTGGGCAATGGATCGGTGGCGGAAGGGAAGGCGGAGGCTGCTCAGCCGAAGGAGAAGGCCCGGAGCGAAACGGCGTACCCGTACTACGACCTTGCGAACGCCGTTGGGATCGTGGAGGCGGTTCGCCGTGCAGGAGGCCGAGAGGCGTCCAACGCCGACGTGATGAAGGAGATGAAGGTCGTTAAGGCGGCCGACCGTCAGTGGGCGTACGGAATCCCAGGTGCCGCGCTGTTCGGGCTGATCGAGAGAATTGGCCGTGGTGACACCGGGCGCATCAAGGTCACCGACCTTGGACTTCGCATCGTGATGGCGTCTTCACCAGAGGCAGCGAGCGCAGCAAAGATCGCAGCGTTCAAGAAGCCGGAGTTGTACGCGAGCCTGCTTGAGCGGTTCGCCGGAACGGTGCCGACGAAAGAGGGTCTGAAGAACCTTCTGTACACGGACTACAAGATCGTCGAGTCGATGGCACCGATTGCGGCGGAGGCTTTCATCGACTCGTTGAAGGTCGCTGGGCTTGTAGATGCAAACAACGCCGTTTCGGTCGGGGAGCCCGCAAGCCCAGCGTCCGGAGCCGCTGGCGCCGCGAAGGAGTCGGCGCCCCCGGCCACGCACGTTCCGGAAAACATGCAGACGCTCCATGTGCCCGCAGACTTCGTGATCTACAAGTGCAAGATCGGGCAGGGCCGCGTGATCAACATCCCGCTGCCGCCCAGGTTCACCAGCTCCGACGTGAAGCGCCTGCACGCCTTCCTGGCAACGCAGGTGGATGACGACGATTCGGACGAGGGGGGTGCTCCGATGTAAACAAAGCCCCAGGCGATTACTCACCCGGGGCTTCGCCAGTCCCGAAATCGTCGTCAGCAGCAAAGCCGTAAGCGAAGACTCCTTTGACCTAGCAGCGAGGATCCTAGCACGGTGCCGCTGGCAAAACCGCCCCCTGCTCATTGAGCGGGAAGGACCTGTCTTTGTCATGACTCCTCGTAAACAAAAGCTTGTGCGGCGCCCGTGCCGCGAGCCGATTCCGCGCCCGATCCCAAGCCGCCCGCCATGTTGGCAGCCACCCCCCATCCGCAGGCAGCGCGAGTAGGTGGCGATCGTGCCACGCCTCCGTCGGAGCTAACAACTCTCGGCGGAGGCTTCTCTGGAAGGCGTCCCGTGCATGGTGCACACAAGGGCTCTACATCCTGATTGGACCCGGATTTGACATCTGGTGGGGTTCGACTCCCACGCTTTCCGCGACACGCTCTAGTTCTTCGTCTTCACCGTCGCCAGTATCGATGCGCGCACGGCCATGGTCGGCCCATCCACCGGAGGTAGCCCCAGCACGGCGATAAACTTTCGCTTTCCGCCTTCGGTCGGATGGCTCCACGCGTACGCGCGCTTCGCCTTCGGGTGGCCGACGAGATCGAAGACCTTCACCGCGCCCTCCCATACCGTCTGGCCTTCGTGCATCTCCTTGACCTCGACGGCCTCGACGAAGCGCGCGGGCACTCCGTGCATGATCTCGACGTGCTTCGCCAGTTCGTCGGTTGAGACGTCGTCGGCGTCCCTTGTTCCAGTCGGATCCACGGCTAGATCAGCCCCTTTCCCTTCGGCACGATGTCCTGACTTACGACGTCCTTAAAGTCCTTCGTTTGCTTGTCGAGCCGTTCTTTCCATCCGGCTTCGATCCATGCAACCAATTGGCGGCGAGCAGCGACGTTGCATGCTCCGCAGATGCAATCGCAATCCTTGCTGTCCGCACATCCAGAGCCAGCTGCTGCGCAATGCTGTTGGGCCATGGGTAGAGGCTAGCGCGATTCGCGTGACGCGTCGCGCGATCGGAAATCCAATTCCGGCCACTACCAATCTATTTCCGACTCGCGTCGCGCGTTCGGAAGTTCGCTTCACCAGTGGAGGACGTGCGTGTCGTCCGGGCTGCCGCAGCCCGTGGTTTCTTCGCTGTCGCGGACGCGTTGTCGGACCGACACGGCGACGACGCGCGCTTCGGGTGAGATGTGGACCTTTGCGAGCTCCGCCGTGAACGTGCAGGTGGACGAGCTCATCGAGTCGGGGAGGATGTCCGGCTTCTTCCACGTGGACGTGTCGAAGGTCGTGGTGGGACCGCCCTTCTGCGCGAGGGTCGCGTGCGTGCCGTCCAGACTGAAGCGATAGACACCTTGTACGAACGCGTTTGGTCCGGTGGGCGTCGCCGGCTGCATCGGCGTCCACGGCTCGTGGGCGAGCAGCGCGTGCAGAGCGGTCGCGCGTTTTTCGATCGCTGGGCGTGCGGCGCTGTCGTCGGCGGAGCCAAGCGCGTAGCCGTCGAAGCCGACGAGCTGCTGCGCCACGGAGTCGTCGCTCACGCGCCGGACGTAGATTGCGTCGTTCGGGTACGCGCGCTGGTCCGCGTCGTGCTCCACAACCATGAGGACCTGCGCGCCGTCGGCGGAGATCGCCGGCAAGCCCGCTGCCTCGAGCGACCACTTGTGAGCGTCACTGCCTGGCGTTCGCAGGTCGATCGTGGGCCGCGCCGCGGACCCTGCACCGCTGGCAGACGCGTCAGCCGTGGCCGCGGGCAATGAAAGCGCGGACGCCAGCGCCGCCGGGGTCGCGTCGGGCCGCGTGGCGCTCGGATCGGGAGTCGCACGCGAGCGCGAACAGCCAACCGGAGCACGAGGAGGAGCAAAGAGCGACGAACCACGCGAGCAGTCAGCTCCTCGTCGCGGGCGTTTTGGCGAACATGGATGCGCTTCGCCACTTCCCGAAGCGGTAGTACGCCGTCGACATGGTCATCGACGCGAAGGACGCGACGGGGAAGCTCCACCAGATGGCGTCCACGCCCAGGCGTTCACGCATGAACACCGCGAATGGGATGCGCAGAAGCCAGAGCGAGACGAACAGGATGAGCACAGGCGGCAAGACCGCGCCCGTGGACCGGACCACACCCGAGAGCACCATGGACACGCCGAAGAGCGAGAACGACCACACGACGATCGTGTTGATGTGCTCACCGATCACCATGGAGGCGGGTGTGGTGAGGAAGAGCCCGAGCGCCTGGTGACTGGCGCTGTAGACGATGGCTGCCAGCACCCCCGTCATGAGCAAGTTGTAGAGTACACCTGTCAGCGCGATGCGGCCGAGGCGGTCCTTGCGGCCCGCGCCCACGTTCTGCGCCGCCATGGAGGACGCGGCCATGCCGATCGCCATCGCGGGCATCTGGATGTAGTTCCAGAGCTGAAGCGACGCGCCGAACGCGGCCGACGTGTCCGAGCCATACGCGTTGACCATGCTGATCATCGCGATCGCGGAGCCGGACATGAGCACCATCTGCAGGCCCATCGGCACGCCCTTCACGATGAGCGCGCGCAGAATGGTCCGGTCGATCCGCAGGTATCCGAGCTCTTCGCCGCGCAGACAGAGGAAGTGATCGCGGCGATAGAGCGTGACCAGCAGCGCGACGAGCGCGATGGCGTTCGCAATGAGCGTGGCGCCCGCCGCGCCCGCGATGCCGAACCTGGGCACCGGGCCCCACCCGAACATGAGGAGCGGGTTCAGCGCTACGTCCAGCCCCACCGAGACGAGCGAGAAGATGAGCGGCGTCTTCGCGTCGCCCGCGCCGCGCAGCATCATCGTGGTGAACGCAAACGCGAAGATGAGCGGCACTGCCAGGAAGATGACGCGCATGTACGCGATCGCGAAGGGCAGCGCGTCCGCTGGCGTGTGCATCTTCCCGAGCAGCTGCGGTGAGAACAGGTAGCCGAGGATGGAGATGACCACCGCAGTGCCGACGAAGAACGTGGCGCTCGTCCCCACGACCCGCTTTGCCTGATCCAGGTTCTTCGCCCCGACGGCCTGCCCCACGAGGATGGTCCCCGCCATGCCCACGCCGAAGATGCTCCCGATCAGGAAGAAGAGGATCGTGTTCGCATTCGACGTGGCCGTGAGCGCAGCGCCGCCCATGTAGCGGCCGACCCAGATCGAGTTGATGGAGCCGTTGAGCGACTGAAGCACGTTGCCGAACAAGATCGGCAACGCAAACACGAAGAGCGCCTTGCCGATCGCCCCCTCCGTCAGCGCGTTGTAGCGAAGGGGAGAGGCCGCTGCTGAAGCAGCCTCCGCGGGCAGAGCCCCCTTCGGTTCTTCCGAACCCGTGGCCACGGATGTTTCGAGCGCTTCCGCCATCGAGAGAATGATGTAGGACCTGGTCAGGCGCCTGTCAATATTGTCCGGGTAAAAATCTCGAAGCAGGGAAAAAATAGGTCGAGGTCGAGGTCGAAGTCGAAGTCGAAGTCGAAGTCGAAGTCCGTCAGGGCATGTTGTCGAGGCCGTCCATGAAGTCGATCAGCATGCTTCCGACGGCTGCGCGATCCGGCGCGGCTCCGAGCATGCCGTACATCGCGGCTGACCCCTCCGGCGCTGGCTTCGTCTCCGCGAGCTCCTGGACGGCCGCTGCCAGGTCCGCGAGGAACGCGTCCTTGATGACGGAGTGCGCGGCGGTCACCATCATGTGCAGGCACGGCGGGCGCTGCTGGCGATCGAGCTTGTAGCCCTTCTTATCCATCAGGTCCGCGAGCTGGTACACGTCCACGCGATCCGAATCGAACGCGAACACGCTCGCGTCTGGATTGCCGACGATCCGGAGACCCGGGATCGCGTCGATGCCCTTGCGGAGCGCGTCCGTCGTCTCCATCGTCTCCCTTGCGAGGCGCTCGTAGCCGGACTGCCCCAGGTACTTCATCACCGCCCACGCCGCTGCGATCGCGCCGCCGGGACGCGTGCCCGTCATGCTCGGCGACGCATAGAGCCCGCCCGGCCAGTCCGCGTAGGAGAAGTACTGGAAGCGACGTAGCTCACGCGTCGCGTACATGATGACGCTCGCGCCCTTCGCGGCGTAGCCGTACTTGTGGATGTCCGCCGAGATGGACGTGACGCCAGGCACGCGGAAGTCGAACAGCGGAAGCTTTCGTCCGATGCCCTCGAAGAACGGGAGAAGGAATCCGCCGAGACACGCGTCGACGTGACAGAGGATAGAGCGCTCCTTCGCGATGGCCGCGAGCTCCGTGATCGGATCCACCACGCCCTGCGGATATTGAGGCGCGGACCCCAGGATGAGGATCGTGTTGTCGTTCACGAGCTTCTTCGCCGCTTCGACGTCCGCGCGGTGGTCCGCGGTCAGAGGGATGTGCACGGCCGCGACGTCGAAGTAATGTGCCGCTTTTTCCAGCGCGGGATGAGCAGACAGCGGGATCAACATCTCGGGCGCCTTCACGTGCGGGCGCGTCTTGCGCTGCCACTCGCGCGCGGTCTTCACCGCCATCAGCAGGCTCTCGCTTCCGCCGGACGTCATGCTTCCCGCCGCCGTCTCCGGCGCGTGCATCATGGAGAGAGACATCTGCACGACGTCGCGCTCGAAGCGCCGAAGGCTGGGGAACGCCATCGGGTTCAGCCCGTTCTCGGAGAAGAAGCGCATGTACGCCTCCTTCGCGACGGCAAGGATGTCCTCGCCTGCGAAGTAGACCAGGCTCCACGTCTTCGCGTGCTTCCAGTCCGCGTCCTCCGCGCGAAGCTCCTCCATGGTGGAGAACACGCGCGCCTTGTCCATGCCGGTCTCTGGCAAACGCAACATCGTCGACATGGGAAACTCCGTCTCTGCTGGCTGACTACTGCTGGCTGACTACTGGGAAGCGGGCGGCGGCGGAGGCACGCCGGGTGGCGCGCTCTTCGGATCGATCGCACGCAGATTGATGGTGCCGCTGCCTGGACCGAGCGGGCCAGCGCCAAGCAACACCTGGTCGCCGGTCACGCTGCCGGACGCGCGCAGCAAGCCGGATTTGTCCTTCTCGAATGCGGCGGTCATGACCAGCGCCTCGATCGTCACGGCCGGGCTCGTCACGACCATGGTCGCGGGCGCGCTGAGGAACGCGGCAGTGCCGTCAGGTTGATCCTCGATGCAGCCGGTGACGGTGAACGAGTAGCCCGTGGGCGGTGTGACGTTCGGGAGGTAGTCCGGATACTCGTCCACGGAGCCCGCGCGCTGTGACGGCGCGACGCACGCAGGCGAAGGCAGCAGCCGGCAGACCTGCGAGGAGCTGCACGAGCTGGGGCACATCTGCTGCGTGTTCCGATCCGCGTTCGTGAACTGCCCCCGGAAGAGGCCGGTCGCCGGATCGATCAGGAGATCGCCATAGAGCTGCACCTGCGCTCCCACCGGCTTCTCCACCTCGAGCAGGGCGAAGTAGACGCCGTTCGGCACCAGCTTCGTGCCCTTGCCGTTTTTGCACGAGAAGTCGTAGCCGAAGAGGACGCGGTGCCTGACGCGCGTGTCCTCGCCGTGCGTGCTCTTGAGCCCGGGCTCCACCACGAGCGCGAGCTTCGTGCCGACGGGCATGCGCGCGAGCGGCGTGATCACGAACTGCGTGGCGTCGTCGGACAGCGCGCTGTGTCCGCCGGTCTCGATGCCAGCATCGGGATCGTACGCGTAGATCGGCTTGAGCGGCACGGAGTCGTCGCCGCGCTCGTCCGACAGATTGCCTACGTCGTCGGCTTCGTACCGCACGATCGAGACCTTCAGCGTGTCGGGCTGGATCGGCTTTCCGAAGTCCAGGACGATCGGCGCGCCCGGATCATGGAGCACGCCCTGCTCAAGCCCGTCGATGTCGATCGACGGCGGTGCGTGGTACGTGTCGCAGCCCGCCTGCGCCGCGATGACGACGAGGGAACAGAAGAGGGCGAGGAGAGGGAGGAAGGTGCGCATCAGAAGAAGAAGGTGGTCCTCCCTTGAACCATCACGCTGCGCGCGGCATAGCCGTCCTGATCTTCGAGCGCGCTGCCGGGGAACAGCATGGCGCCCTCGAGATCGAAGATGAAGTGCTCGTACGCGCGGTACGAGATGCGGGCATCGAGCTCCGTGCCGTAGTACGAGCCCGGCTTGCCGCCTGCAAAGTTCACGTTGTGGATCGTTCCGTCCACATGGCGCTGCTGCGATGCGATCGGATCGATCACGGGCGCCGGCGCCCATGCCATGAGCACGCCACCACGCAAAAGCAGGTCGTTCGTGATGCGCAGATCCGCCTGCGGGAAGATCGCGAAGGCGTCCGTGAATGCGCCGCGCGTGTCGATCGCCTCCGCCGGGATCGTCGGCGCCTTCAGGTTCGTGAGGACGCTGGCAGCGGCCGCTGCGGCGCGCGCGCTCTGGTACGCGAGCGTGTGCTTGAACATGAGCAGGCCCACGTTCGTGTCGTCGGCGAAGCGGAACTGCGTGAGCGGCGTGGACACGCGCGGGTCCGAGTCACCGGATGCGTAGTCGAGCTCAAGGTACGCGCCCCACTTCGGGCGGTCGTAGCGAATGACCTCGCGAAAGCCGAACTGCTGGATCGTCTGGCTCGTGGGCGGATCGTTCGTGACCACGCGAAACGACTCCGAGACCTCGCGCGTGTGGCCAAGCAGCCCCGTGCCGTCCACGCCCACGTAGAAGTCGCCGATGCGCCCCGTGAGTCGACCGCCGATCGCGTTGACCGCGGTGTCGTTGTGCACGTCCCACCGGTACGTGTGGAAGAGCCGCGCCTCGAGCTGCTTCACGCCGCCCGCTTCTGGCTGGAGATACCGCATGGCAGTGATCCACTCGTGCACGTCGTCGCCGAGGCGCAGCGGATCGTCGGTGACGAGCTGGTCGTAGGCGAGGATCAGGAAGAGGCCGCGGCTGTCCGATGTGTCCTTGTCGCCGCTGAATGCCTCGAGTGGCTTCGTCGCGAACATGATGCGATCGGCTGTATTTCCCCGGTTTGCGAAGCCGAAGCGGTTGCGACGACCGTCGCCGTCGTTCACGGACGTCGCCATGCCCTCCGTGAAAGGCTGACGGCCCACGCGGAAGAGACCGATGGGCGTGAGCACCTCGCCGTAGAGACGGCGCACGAAGAAGTAGTTCGCATCGCACAGGCCAAGCGTGTACGAGGCCGCGTCGGCGGAGCTGGTGCCAGGGATCTGCTTCACGCACGTTCGCGCCGCGTTCACGTTGTTCGCGTTCACGTTCGCGCCGCTCACGGGCTCCGGCGCGCTGCCCAGGTTGCCGTTGTCGCCCCAGAGCGCGCCGTCGAGCACGTCGACGGACGTCGTGAGCTTCACCTTGTCTTGCCAGTCCACCGCTGCGTCGAGGCGAAGGCGGTGGGTGATGTCGAACTCCTTGTTCTCGTTCTCCGCCGCGAGCGCGAGCGGGTTCACGTAGAGCAGGTTCGCGCGATATTCGGCGGCGCCGCGGAAGCCGTAGTCGCCGATGGTGATGCGGGACGGCGGCGTGATGGGGTCCGAGTCGCTCCACGGCTCGGGCGTGGCAGCGCTCGCCACGCGCGTGAGCATGAGCAGCGCGGGGAGCGTGAGGAAGAGTGCGCGACCAGACACGCGCCGACTGTAGCTCAGTGCTCGCCCCGCGCTTGTCTCAACCGTCTACAAGCGCCGAGACCCTCGCCACGCCGAACGGCACGTGTCCACGAGGAAAAGTATCGCTCCCAGCAGGCACACGGTCTCTGCTACCCCCACGCGCCCCGCGGCCCCCGCAATGACCGGGTGTGGCCGCATCAAGATTTCATAAAAGCCCTGCGCGCACCTTCGCGAGCACTGCGACGTCTGCGGGCGGGAACTCCTCGTCGCGCAGGTCTGCGGGCGCCGCCCAGCGGATCTCCGCAACGTCGAGCGCGGATGGCGCGGGGCTTCCAGCCCTTCTTGTCGCCGTGAAGAAGAGGAGCAGCACCGACTTCTGCGCGTCTGCGTAGTGGTGGAAGGTGCACTCGACGATGTCGCCCACCGTGACGTCGATTCCGAGCTCCTCGCGCAGCTCCCGCACGAGCGCGTCACGCGGATCTTCGCCCGCCTCCACCTTGCCGCCGGGAAACTCCCACGCGCCCGCGAGATGCCCGCCCGCCTTGCGACGCGACAGGAGCACGCGCCCGTCCTCGATGACGATCCCGGCAGACACCAGCACCGTCTTCGCAGCGGGGTAGGGGCCTGCGCTCATGCTCACGCACCTACCACGACGGCCGCGCGCCGAGCACCGAAAGGGCGATGCCCGAGGACACGCTGACGTTGAGCGAATCGAACTCCGGGCTCATGGGAATGCGGACGGTGCGCAGCTTCGCGAGCAGCTCCTCCGGGAGGCCCGGTCCTTCCGGTCCCAGCAGGATCGCCGCCTTGCCCCCGCGGCTGACGTCCGCCATGCGCTCGCGGCCGCGGGGCGAAAGGGCCAGCACGTTGAAGTGTGCATTCTGCAACCATTCGAGCATGACCGCTGCGCTCGCGAACCTGCGCATGGGGACCGTGAGCGCGCCGCCCACCGACACGCGGATCGCCTTGCGGTAGAGCGGATCGCACGACACGTCGTCCATCACCACCAGGTCCGCGCCGAACGCCGCAGCGTTGCGGAAGATACCGCCCACGTTGTCATGATTGACGATGCCCATGAGCGCCACCACGAGCGCAGATGGTGAGCCGTCGCTGGTGGCGCGCTCGACGCTCGCGGTGTGCTCCGTTCCCGACCGCATGCCGACGGCGAGCACGCCACGATGGATGTGAAAGCCCGTCAGGCGATCCATGTCGGCTTGCGCGAGCGAATAGATCGGCACGTGGTCGGGTACGCCGAGCTCCGTGATCGCGTCCTCGCGCTTCTCCGAGATCATGACGGACTCCACCGCGTAGAGTGACCGCGGCGAAACGAGCACGCGCACCACGTTCAGCCCCTCCGCGATGAAGCGACCTTCGCGGCCCACGAGATCTCTCTCGCGGACGTTCATGTAGGCGGCGACGCGCGGGTCGTCGTGGTTGACGCGCAGGAACCGGCTCATTTTACGACGAATCGGAAGCGCGGATGGCGCTTCGTCTCGAGCCCCGCGTCCTCCCACTGGTACGCGTAACGCCCGATGTGCTTGAGGCGGATGCGCGTGTCCGCCTTCACCTGGAAGCCTGCTTGTCGCGCGCGCTCGCTGAACGCGAAGTCCTCCGCGAGGTACCAGGGGCCCGCGTCCGTCTCCTTCACCATCGGCTGGTAGTAGGGGACGAACGGCGCGCCGAACTGCGCGTTGCACGTGGGAAGGGCGAGCTTCTCTTTGATTGCAGAATACACGGAGCTGCGAACGAGCGTGAAGCCGCCGGCGGCATACATGATCTCCGTGAGCCCGCCCTCCTCTCCGAGCACGAGCTCCCGCGTTCCGGGCAAGAGGTGACACGTGAGAGCGCGCACGCCCTTCTTCGCGTAGATGCCGCAGACGAGAGGCTCCTCGTGCAGAAGGAGCAGGTCCACGTCGGACGGCTCGAATGCGATGTCGGAGTCCACCCAGAGCAGCTCCGTGAAGCCGTCGGAGAGCGCGTCGTGCGCCATCATCGCGCGCGCCTGATCGATGGCTGAAGAGCCGCGATAGACACGGACCTTGATGCCCTTTGCGCGAAGCTTCTGGAGCGAGGCCTCACACTCGGGCTCGATGGTGCCCGCGACGGGGACGAGCGCAACGAGGCTCATTGGCAGACGGGATGGCAGGAGTTGCCCATGCTCTGGTAGGCGTCGCAGGAGACGACCTTGCCCGTGCCGGCGTCGGCGCACACGCAGTAACAGCACTGGATACCGGCCATCACCTGGCCGTCGCACTTCTTGCCGTCGCCCACGCCGTTCGTGCCGTTGGGCACGCAGTACACTACGCCAGCGCTGCCGCAGAGGGGCACCGGGCCGTCGTAACTTCCGGTCGCGGCGTCGGGGTTCGCGTCGACGATCTGCGAGCCGCTGTCGCCAGCGTCGTCGGGGTCGCCGCTGGCGTCGGTCGTCATGGTGCCCATGTCCGCATCGTAGGTGCCGTCGGAGGAGCTCGCGTCTCCGCCGCTGCCGTTTCCGGTCTCCTGTGGAAGGCCGCAGTCCGAGCCCTGACAGGCAACCGTGTCGTTGACGCATGCGCCCTTGAAGCAGGTGCTCGCCGGATCGCAGGTCTTGCCGACGCAGAGCGGATCCAGGTCGATCGGCAGGTTGAGCGATGTGTGATCGATGAACGAGAAGCTGCGGCGCGCGATGATGCACTGCTTGGCGAATTTTTCGTCGAAGCAGTCGGCAGGGTCGGCATCCGGCACGCCCGGGGCCTTGACGCCCGCCGATATGACGACGGTGCCCGTGCTCGTGCCGGGCGTCACCACGAGGGTGCCGATCAGATTGGTGGTGCCCTCGGGCGAGCAGGCGTGCGTGACGGCCGCGGAGAAGCGCTCCTTGAAGCGCTTCTGCGTCGACTCAGCGTCAGAGCCGACGACAATCTGGACGCCCGTGAGGTCGCTGCATTTCTCCCCGGTCGTGATGCGGAGCGTGATCTGGGTCGGCTCACGGCACGAAGCGGCGATCGCGATGCACGCGAGCACGCCGATCGAGAAGAATATCCTGCGCCGCTTCCGCATCTGCCTCTCAAAACCTATCACGCCACGGCGTTGACGATCCACGGTGGGGGAATGTCGCTCTCTTCCTGATTTCCCCGCGCCATTCGAGATGAGCGCGTAGGCACGGTCCGTGCTGGAAGTCTATTCGTGACACGAACAGCCCTGCCTCAGAAGCACGAGACGCTGGCGACGCGACTGCAACGCGACGAACGCCTGCACCCACTTGCGACCGGCATGGTGGCCACGGAGGTCGCAGCCGTCCTCTCGGAGCTGCACGCGATGGACGCCATACATGGCGAGCTCTCGCCCGCGGGCGTCCACGTCGCGATCGGCGATCCCCCGGAGCACGTCAGCGTGCTCGGCTTTGCGCACGTCGGGACACCGCGCGGTGCGCCTGCGTTCCCGGATCCGGCCACTGGCTACGCATCTCCCGAGACACTCCTCGGCTTCGCGCCAGACGCGCGCGTCGACTGCTGGGCGTTCGGAGTGCTCCTCTATCGTTGCACGTATGGGCAGTTGCCGTTTCGGGCCTCGCACACCGACGAGCTTCTCCGTGCGCTCGCGTTCCCCATCGTCGTTCCCGTTGCCTTCGGCGGCGCGACGGACGTTCTCCTTTCCGGCTTCTTCGAGCGATGCTTCGCGCACCGCTCGGCCGCTCGGTTGTCCAGCGCCCGGACGATCGGCGCCACGTTCGCGGCTCTTCTCGCGGAGGCCGCGCGTATCTCCGGTGACGCGTTCTCGTTTCTCGGGCCGCCCCCGTCTGGTCCAGGCGCACGAGATCATGGGCCAGATCACGGGCCAGCCTACGAAAAGGTCATCCCGATTTCCGCCGCGTTTCTGGGCGGAAAACGCCACGCAGGTTGAGCCACATCCCATCTTGTTTCTTGCTATGGTCGCGGCCCGGAAACCGCCGCCATGAACCATCCGCAACACGCTCCGCACACGAAGCCTTCGAACCTCCCGGCAGTCTATGCCGCCAAGTGGCCGCCGGATGACGCGGACATCCCCGGTGGTGGCGCCCCCGGTGGTGCCTTGCCGCCGGCTGGAGGGAACGGTGGCGCGCCCGTCTACGGTGGCGGCGGCTACGGCGGCGGCGATGGCGACTTCAAGAAGGGTCGCTTCGGGATGGTCGCCGTCCTCGTGGGCATGCTGCTGGTCGCGGGCATCGGCCTCGCGGTCTTCTTCGGCCTGAAGCAGGACGCGGATTCGCTCACCCAGAAGCAGATCGCGGACGAGAAGAAGAACCTCGCGCTCCTCACGAAGGAGCAGCAGCTGCCGAAGTGGCGCGAGTGGGCGGCCCGCAGCGACGTGCCGAAGATGCAGGAAGAGGCGTTCGCGCAGCTCGCCTGGGAGCGCGATCCGGCTGGCCTGCCGCTCATCATCAAAGGGCTCGAGAACGTCGACCACCGCATTCGTGGCACCGCGGCCTCCGCGCTGCTCGAGTACGGCTCGCCCGCTGCCGACAGCGCCAAGCCGGCGCTCTTGAAGGCGCTCGCAGAGGCGGACTCCGGCGACAAGCCGCAGATCGCATGGTCGCTCGCCGCCCTGCACGAGCCCGCCGCGTTCGACGAGGTGATGAAGGAGTACCGCGTCGGTCACCTCGCGAAGGTGCAGAAGCTCGACGGCAACCCCACGTTCGACCCCGAGGTCATGGCGGCGATGGTCCCGCTCGACAGGATCGCCAGCCTCGCCGGCGACGACAGCGAGAGCGTTCGCCAGCTCGTCTCCACGATGCTGTCCAAGAACGCAGACCCGAAGTACACGGGCGTGCTCATCAAGCTCGTCGACGACAAGTCGGCCGACGTGGGTCGTGAGGCCGCGGTTGGTCTAGGCAAGATCGCGAACGAGCAAGCCATGGGGCCGCTCCTGAACGCGCTCTCCCGCGCGGACAAGGACTCGCGCCAGAAATTCCTGGAGGCGCTTCGTGACGGTGTCGGCGCCAAGGGCCTGGTCCTCGCGATCCGCAGCGTGGCGAAGGATCCTCCGCAGCGCGAGAAGTTCCAGACGAAGCAGCTCTTCGACATGATGCGCGATCTGGAAGACCCGCGCGCAGGCGACGCGCTGCTTGCGTACATCAACTCGAATCCGAAGCCGCACTGGAAGACGGAGGCCGCGATGCGCCTCGCCGAGGTCGGCGATCTCCGCGCCGTTCCGATCCTTGCGTGGCGCATGAAGCAGGACCCGCTGAAGCTGTACAACAAGGCGGACGATCCCGAGTTCATGCAGGACGACAACGAGCGCGTCGTCTCCGCGCGCATGCTCGCGGACCTCGCGATGCTCTTCCCCGACAAGCGCCCGGAGATCCTCGCGCAGGCCGAGGACGGCGTGCTCTCGTGGGCCACCGACAAGCCGCAGCCGCACGCGAACGCGCTTCGCTTCCTTGCGACCGCGGATGCGCGCGATGCGCTGCCGCGGATGCGCAAGTGGGCCAACCCGGGTGACAGGTTCCCGCAGCCTGGGCAGCAGGACTTCCCGCAGAGCTGGGCCACCGCGCAGAGCGGGCTCCGGTACCTCGGTTGGATGAAGGACCCGGAGAGCTGGTCGGTCCTCGAGTCCCAGCTCACGCGCCGCCCCGCGAAGGTGGACGCCACGATGGACTCGCTCAAGCAAGGCGGTCTCGCGGTCCTCGGCATGACCCTCCGCGCCATCGGCGTGGGCGCGGCGCACGGCTTCGCGCAGTGGGGCGACTCGAAGGCGTACGCGCCGCTCGTCAAGTACATCGAGAACTCGGAAGAGAACGAGCAGTCGCGCCTCGAGGCGTGCTTCTCGCTCTCGTGGGTCGCGACCGACGAGCAGATGGTCGAGGTCGTCAGCAAGGTGAAGAAGTTCTCCAAGGCCGACCCGAAGGAGGCGCTCATCCGCGCGTGCTACCTGGAGTCGCTCATCCACCGCCCGGTGCCGTCGGCCACGGCGGGTCTCGTCGAGCTCATCAAGCCCGACACCGACCTCGAGGTGCGCCACCAGGCGGCGCGCGCGATCGGCTTCGGCGGCGTCCAGGGCCCCACGGCGAACAAGCTCCTCGAGCTGATCAAGGATCCGGCGGTTCGCTCTGACGCCGCACTCGCGATCCTCATCGGCGCCGACACCGACACCGTGGCGCGCATGATGGCCATGTTCAACGACTACGATCCCGGCGCCATGGAGGAGCTGAAGGTCATCTACAACCAGACCTTCGGCTACTGGAGCGACAAGAACTTCGAGAACGGCGACCTCGCGCGCTGGATCTCGAACGCGCAGGCCTGCGGTCATGTCCGCGTGAAGGATGCACTTCAGGACTGGCCGCGCCTCATCCTGTCGCGCGCCATCCAGGGCATCGACTACGACAACGGTCCGCACTCAGTCACGCGCGTGCAGCTCCGCATTCGACTCATGCGCGACGGGCTCGGTCAGGACGCGAAGAAGCGCGATCAGGCGATCGTCATCCTGAAGTTCATGCGCGAGAAGGGCGTCCTCATGGCGCTCCGCGGCGAGACCGGCCCCGTCGGCGAGCAGGCACGCCAGGCGTTCTTCGAGATCATGAACCCGAAGGCCACGACGGACTTGCTGCCGCAGGTGAAGGTCCCTGCCGGCGCGGCCGTCGTGCCGCCGAAGTAAGGCGCACGCGCATGCGTGTCTCCGTGTTCGCGACCGTGTCGCTCGTCCTTGCCATGGCGTGTGGCCCCGGCAAGGGCGCCGATGCGCCGGAGACCGCGAACCTGACCGAGAAGAACGTCACGCCTGGTGACGGCGTGGACCTCCAGGTCGGCTGCACACCGTCCGGCCCCGAGCTGTGCTTCAACGCGGTCGACGACAACTGCAACGGCGTCATCGACGAGGGCTGCGGCATCACCACGGGTGTGCTGCAGTTCACCGTCGCATGGGGGGACAGTCCGGCGGACGTGGACCTCATCGTCACGGACCCGAACGGCGAGCGCGTGGACGAGACCAGCCGCGCGAGCAAGGGTGGGCTTCACCTCGACAAGGACTGTCCTGGTGAGAATGGCTGCCACGGGCAGAACATCGAGAACATCTTCATGGAGGGGCTCGACGTTCCGCGCGGGAAATACACCGTGGAAGTGCGCCTGGTCGATGCGAAGAGCGCGTCGCTCCCGGTGAAGGTGCGCGTGAGCGCCCGCGTCGGAAATCACACGTTCGGCACCACCGTGAACCTGTCGCCGCCCAGCGGCCCCAGCGCGAGCGCCGCCGGGTCGCCGTCCCCTGGTGAGCGTGGCGCGTCCAGCTCCCGTCGGAGCTTCAGCTTCGAGCTGTAGCGGAAGTCGCGCTATCATCACGAGATGCGGATTCGCTCGATGCTCCTTGTGCTGATCGCTGCGTCTGCAGCGGCATGCGGAGCGTTCTCGAGCACCGATGCACGGGCCCCGGACGCGGGCATGAGCGACGATGTCGATGCGACGTCCTCTTCAGATGGCGGCGCCAGCCCCATCGATGGTTCCTGGGGCACGTCCGATGCTGCGCCGAAATCGGATGCGTCCGCGCCGTGCGTGCCGCATTCGCCCATATCCTTCATGGGCGGCGGCTTCGACAATGGTCTCACGTTCACGATCCTCGGAAATTCGTACCCGGTCCCCGTTGGCAGCGGCGGTACGAGTGTCGGTTTGATCGCCGGAGGCAGCAAGGGCACCGCGGACGCGCTCCACATCCACACGACGGCCAACAGGTACGTGCTCGAGGCGCCTCCGGTCGACGTGGCCGGCGGCGTGTGCAAGATCACGAGCACGTTCGACATCAACTGGGAGTCCGTCATGAAGGGCACGAACGATGTGACCTTCGCGGTGGTCGGCGTGCGCAACAACGCGTTCGACCACTGCTACGTCTACTTCCAGTACCTCCACGCCACGGGCCAGTTCGAGCTCCAGAGCCACTGCGGGATCCGGGATGGTGGCGACTTCAACCAGTACAAGCCCTCTGCGCCGGCGTTTCCCACGGGGTTCGTTCGCATCGTGCTGACGCTCGATCTCCCGAAGGCCGAGGCAAGCGTGAGCGTCGGCGGCGCGCTCACCACACTACCGCTCGGCACCAACCAGGTCATCGTGGGCGGACCGACTGCCTACGCCGAAGTGGGCTTCGACGGCACGGGCTACGACGCCGTCGTCGACCTCGACTCGATCGACGTCAACGTCCAATGACGCGGGCGCGCCACGGATGCACGAGTCGCTGAAGGACGGTCGCTACGTGCTGCTCGGCTCCTTCGCGGAGGGCTCGCAGGGCAAGACGTACGACGCTGTCGACAAGCTGAAAGGGCGCCCCGTCGTCGTGAAGCGCATGGAGGTGCGCGGCGCGAAGACCTGGAAGGAGCTCGAGCTCGCAGAGCGCGAGGTGAACGTGCTGCGCTCGCTGTCTCACTCGAAGCTGCCCGCGTACTACGACCACTTCGAGGAGGACGGCGCGCTCTTCCTCGTCATGGAGAAGATAGAAGGGGAGAGCCTGGGCACGATGAAGCGTCGTCACGGCGCGCTGTCGGAGAAGGACGTGCGCCGCTTGCTCGAGGACGCCGCCGACGTCTTGCGGTACCTGCACGGCCGCACGCCTCCCGTGATCCATCGAGATTTGAAGCCTGGAAACGTGATCAGGCGACCGAACGGGACATTCGCGTTCGTCGACTTCGGCGCGGTGCGCGAGCGCTTGAAGCCAGAGGGCGGGTCCACGGTCGTCGGCACGTTCGGTTACATGGCGCCGGAGCAGTTCCAGGGACGCGCGCTCCCCGCGTCGGACGTGTACGCGATCGGTGCGACCGCGCTCACGATGCTCACGGGGCAGGAGCCCGAGGACATGCCGCACAAGGGGCTCGCGGTGGACGTGCGCGCGGCGCTCGGGACGCGGGTGAGCGCGGAGCTCGTGGACGTCCTGTTGCGGATGCTCGAGCCCGATCCGGACAAGCGGCTGGGCATGATTCCATCCGTCGACCCGCTCGGCGATTCACTCCGGCGAGACGTCAATCGCGAGAAGGAAAAGCCGAGGGAGCCGCTTCGTGCGGATCGCGAGGAGCGTCGCAGGCGCAAGGCGGAGCGCGACGCCACGTTCCAGCGATTGAAGGAGGAGGCCCGCGAAGAGCGCGCAGCACGTCGTGCAGAGAAGAAGGCGCGTCGTCAGCGGCGCCGCGACGGATGGAGACCCGCAGGCGCACCCAGCCCGCGGACGTCCGCGCCGCCGTGGCCGTTCTCGATGCTCTTCGCAATCGGGCTCGCGCTCGCGTCGGTCGCGGTCGTGCTCGCGCTCTCGGTCGTGGTGCCGCTCCTTCTCCACACGCTCGCACTCCTCTTCGCGAAGGACAGTCTGCATCGCGCTGCCTCTCAGGTGCGCGCGGCAGGCCAACGCGCGACGCAGCGCATGCAGCAAGCAACACGCTGGACCCAAGGAGAGCCCACGCCCGAAGTGAAGACCAGGATCGAGGAAGCTCCGGATGCAGAGATCCGCGTGAAGGTCGAAGGGCCCCTCGATGAGCAGGACCAGGAAGAAGAAGAAGAAGAAGAAGAAGAGCCCGCGCCGAAGAAGCGCGCGAAGCGCTGAGGCTCGCCGTGGCCCGCACGCCCCGTTGGCGACGCCGTTGAGGAAGTTGTCGAAGCGCTCGTTGAGCGTGTCCATACTCCGCCCGCCGTCGTCCCGTCGCGCCGCCACCCACCGAGAAGACCGAGAGGTAGCCACCATGAGCGCTGCGGCGTCCCTACCCCCGTCTGCCGCAGCGATGAGCACGCGATCGCGATTTCGCACCCAGCCCAAAATGGGCTGGACAGCCTGGTGACCTGCATCGCCATCGTGATTCCTCGCACTCTTCTCTCTCTAACGCGACGTCCGGTGTGGCGTGCAGCGCGAAAGAAAACATACTTGATTCGTACTTCGCCACGCCGCAGCCGATCGCTGCGAGCTCAAGAGGGGAACAACAGATGATGAAGTCGCGGCGCCACACGACACGCACGACGCACGGGTTCGCATTCGCAACAGCGAGCCTCGTGCTGCTCGCCCTGGCCGCGTGCTCGAGCGGCAATCCGGCGCCAATCTCGGGAACACTCGAAGTCGTGGCCAACGGAACCGTGAGGTTCAAGTCCGTGCTCGATCCGCGGAAGGAAGAGGCCTTCAATCAGGCCAGCCTCGGCAGCAGCGTGCCGTTGACGACATTCCGTGTGTCGCATCCCACGGTCCAGATCACGATCGATTGCTCGAGCGGATCTCCCGCGCCGGCTCTGAACATCATGCCGTTCAGTGCCGTCGAAACTGTGTGCGGCGGCAAGGGCTGCGGAAGTTCTGCGCATTGAAGGAATAGGTCAGATGCGGTTCGTCCGAGTACTCACGTTCGTCCTCAGTGTTGCTGGCACCGCAGGTGCGGTCGTCCACTGCGGCCTCATCGCGGGTGAGCCCGCCGCGCCGAGCGCCGAGGGCGGGGCCGATGACGGTGCCACTCTCGCGGCGCTCATTGCTGATGCCGGGATCTGCGCGTCGCCAAGCGGCATCGCCGTATGTGGCGGACCGCATCACTGTTTTCCTGATGGGGGCGCTCTCTGCGAGGAGTGCTCTTTGGAGAGCAGCGAGATGTTCACTGACGCCTACTCGCTCGGGCTCTGCCTGACTCAGAAGATTTCGGGCCTCCCCGGTGAATGCTGGGATGACTGCGTCTACGTACAACTCATTGACCCCCGCGTGCTCGCCTCCGTACCGTTCGAGGTTGGGCCTCTATTCGCCGCCAACGGCGGCGGCGATCGGGTGCGCTATGCGGATTACAGCCCGTGGACTGGAGACGCGCTGCCACCCATTCCTTCGTGCGTCATCCAAGGGGGCGCGCAGGGCTGTGGCGGGAGTTGCCCCGCGTGTGCACCTGATCGCACCTGCACTGGCCGGTCACCGCTTCATCCAATAGGCCTCTGCGTGCCAACCATAGGGCATGGCTGTAGCTCCAAAGAGGCCTGCCCGAGCGGGCAAGCGTGCTTTGCGTGGAAGACAGATGCGGATGCCCAAGCCGACGTCGGCTTCGACTACGCGTTCTGCCTTCCCACGCAGGAATGCGAGTCCGCCGCGAAGATGCCGGGTGGGGGGTACTGCACCAACCCGCAGCCATAGATAGGCAGCCCGCGGCGACGAGGGGTGTCGTCGTTTCGTTATGTGGCTGCGCACCCTCCGAGGGAAGCGCGTTCGCGCTCGTGCCGCTCGGACAGGTCGACAAGACGCACGAGCACGCGCTCATGGGTGTTGAGGCGCGTGTTGCTCTCGTCGAGGCGCATGTGGTCTAGCCGTGCCATTGGTCGATCGGATCTCGTCGCGGATCTCGATGAGGAACTTCGTCGTCAAATCGCTCATGGCAACCCTACCAGGGCAGCACCCGCTGCAGGATCCGCGCGCCATCGACGATCCTGCGCGATTTTCGTTGTTTTTGTGGCGCCAAGGGTGACCGTGGGTGACCGCGACCTGACCGTGGTCACCGTCTGGAAGCGCCATGGATGACCCTCGTTGACGCAGGGGGCCATAACCCTATAGATGAAGTCGCACCCATGCAGCCCCTTGCGATGATCTCGCTCATAGTCGGAGCGCACGCTCTCTTTTTGATCTCTGCCGTGCGTCGCTGGCAGATGCTTCGCATGGGCGCGCCCGTGAATCGCTTCGACCGGATCGAGGAGCGGCTGGCGGCGGTCTTCAGGTACGCGCTTCGCCAGGAGAAGATGCAGTACTACCAGCCGGCCGGCATCGCCCACCTGATGATCTTCATCGGGTTCTCGGTGCTCCTGCTCCGGACGTTGATGCTGTGGGGTCGCGGTATCGACCCGAGCTTCAACCTGTTCGTGCTGTCGCCGGGGACGTCCCTTGGTCGCGTGTACGAGTTCTCGAAGGACCTCGTCGCGATTGGTGTCGTGCTCGGCGCGCTCGTGTTCGTTTATTTCCGCGTCATCAAGCCGCAGAAACGCATGACCTTGCATTGGGAGGGTCTGCTCATCCTGGGGATCATCATCACGATGATGCTCGCGGACATGACCTACGACGGCGCGTCGCTCGTGCTGCAGGAGAAGCAGGGCGAGCTGTGCGCGCCGGGGTCCATCCTCGCGACGGCGCAGCAGTGCGAGTCCATCCGCACGATCGTCGCGCCGCTGCCCATCGGCACCGAGGTGCACGCGGAGTGGCATATCTGGCCGTCGCCCGCGGGCTCCGCGTTCGCGATGATGTTCCACAAGCTCGGGGCCGGCGCGCTCATCGCGTTCGCGAAGATCGGCTTCTGGACGCACTCGTCGCTCGTCCTCATCTTCCTCAACATCCTTCCGCACTCGAAGCACTTCCACATCATCACGGGCATCCCGAACGTCTTCTTCCGCGACCTCGATCCACCGGGCCGCCTCCGTCCGCTCGCGCAGAGCTCGGAGAAGCTCGCCGAGCTGATGATGGCGGCTGCGGAGAGCCCGGACCCGACCAGCCTGCCCATCGGCATCGCGCGCGCATCGCACATCTCGTGGAAGAGCATCCTCGACTTCTACACGTGCACGGAGTGCGGTCGCTGTTCGGACAACTGCCCCGCGCACCGCACGGGCAAGATCCTCTCGCCCAAGCAATTCACGCTCGCCCTGCGCGACCACTTCTACGAGCACGAGAGCGAGCTCGTGGAGACGGAGATGTTCTGGGCGAAGGACAAGGAGAAGGGCGCCGGCGTCTCTCCGACCGCGAAGGAAGGCGAGGTGATCGTCGATCCGGAGATCGGCGCGATTGCGAAAGAAGGCGCGAAGCGACCGCAGACCTACGTCCCGATCGATCTGATCCCGAACATCATTCACCCCGACGTTCTCTGGGCATGCACCACGTGCCGCGCGTGTGAGGAGCAGTGCCCGGTTCTCATCTCCTACGTCGACAAGATCATCGACATGCGGCGCAACCTCGTCATGATCAAGAACGAGTTTCCGCAGCAGCTAGGCAAACCCTTCCAGGCGATCGAGACGAACGGCAACCCGTGGAATCTGTCGCGCATGGATCGCGGCGCGTGGAGCGACGGGCTCGGCATCCCCACCATGGCGGAGAAGCCAACCGCAGAGGTCCTCTACTGGGTCGGCTGCGCCGCAAGCTACGACGACCGCGCAAAGAAGATCGCGCGCGCGACTGCCAAGTTGATGCAGAAGGCCGGTATCGACTTTGCCATCCTCGCGAAGGAAGAGAACTGCACGGGTGATCCCGCGCGTCGCGCCGGTCACGAATACCTGTTCGCCATGATGGCGGAGGGCAACGCGGCCACGCTGAACGGCTACAAGGACCAGGGCGGCGCGAAGACCGTGGTCACTGCGTGTCCGCACTGCTTCAACACGCTGAAGAACGAGTATCCCGACTTCGGCGTCAAGCTCGAGGTCGTGCACCACACTGACTACTTGCTGGGCCTCCTCGCCGAAGAGAAGCTTGTCCCGAAGAAGGCCGTCACGGGCAAGGTCGTCTATCACGACAGCTGCTATCTCGGCCGTTACAACAACGTGTACGAGTCGCCGCGCGAGATCCTGCGCTCTATCCCTGGCGTCGAGCTCGTAGAGCCCGAGTACTGGACCAAGCAGCGCGGCCTCTGCTGCGGCGCCGGCGGCGGGCAGATGTTCATGGAGGAGCAGAACACGAACCGCGTGAACGTGAAGCGCACGCTGCAGCTCCTGGACACCGGCGCAAAGACCGTCGCCTCCGGCTGCCCGTTCTGCATGACGATGCTCACCGACGGCATCAAGAGCCAGAATCTCGAAGAGAAGATCAAACAGATGGACGTGGCGGAGCTGCTCGCAGAGAGCTGCCTCACGGACGACGTCACGAAGGCCCTACCAGAAGGCGACGCCCTCGTGCCGCCGCCCGTGGAAGCAGAGACCGCCAGCGTCAGCGCCAGCGCGGAGTGAGCGGTGGTAGGGTTGGCTTCTTGCTCCTGCGCGCGCGACCCCCGCTTGTCCTTGCCGCTGCGCTCCTCTTCTGGCCCAGCGTTGCGCGCGCCGACGAGGAGGCCGCGAGCCCCTACTTCACGATCGGCATCCCGCTCGCGCTCGCCTCGACCTTCTCCGACACCCTGCAATGGGGCATCATCGGCACCACCAGTCCGTCTGCGCACTGGGCGTGGCACATGATCCCCGGCGCGGGGCCCGTGATCGGCTATCAGGCCTTCGGTCAGGACCACTGCGGCCCCGGCCACGACGAGCCGCAGTGCAACATCCCATCCGCGCTGATCCAAGGCACCGAGCTGCTCTACTTCGGCTGCGAGGTCGCCGGTCTCGCGCTCATCGGAGCCGGCCTCTACAAGAGGACACAGCCCCGCTTCCCAGCAGCGGTCGCGGAGCCCCTCCTGATCCCGAGGCTCGCCCTCACGCGAGGCGGATTCTCGTTCGGCCTCACGCAAGCCTTCTGACCGAAGTCGAACTCGGGGTCGAAGTCGACGTCGGGGTTGCGCTCCATGTCATCTTGATGTCAGGATTAGCCCTGATGAAGCAGCGCGCTCGCCTTTTTGCCATCGCCGAGCTGATGCGCGGTCGCCGCACTGGCGTCACCGCGGAGATCCTCGCGGAGCGCTTCGACGTCACGCTCCGCACGATCTACCGGGACCTCGACGCCCTTCGCGACGCTGGCTTGCCCGTTCGCGCCGAGCGCGGTCGCGGTGGCGGGTACTCGCTCGACAAGAGCTACACGCTGCCTCCCGTGAACTTCACCGCACGCGAGGCCGCCGTGCTCCTCACCGTCGCTCGCTACGCGAAGGAGATGCGGCTCGTTCCGTTCCTGGAGACGCTCTCGTCTGCGATGGACAAGGTACAGGGCGCGCTCAGCACGTCCGCGCAGCGTGAGCTCATCGCGCACATGAAGGAGCTCTCGTTCGTGGGCGTGCCCGCGCTCGCTGCAGCTCCGCACGTGCGGCGCGCGGTGGAGCAGGCGTGGTTCGAGCGCGCGACGCTTCACATCCGTTACCGCGGCGCGGGCACCAGCGGTGAGCTCACCGAGCGCGATGTCCGCGTCCGCAACGTCACGTTCGAGCGTGGCACCACGCTGCTCAACTGCGACGACCTGGGCAAGGGCGAGGCTCGCCAGTTTCGCATGGACCGCATCGAGCACGCGGTGGTGCTCGCCTCAACGCCTGCGTGATTCGCGGGCTGCCATCACGATCGCGAACAGCGCGAGCGCTCCGAAGCCCACCTGCGCGATCGCGCCGAAGAACGGGAAATACCGGGCCGCGGGAGACGGCAATGGAAAGCCGAGCGGCCATCCGTAGACGAAGATGTGACCCAGGTTGCACAGCAGCAGCAACGCCGAGAACGTGACCGCGTCGTTCGCGAGCCCGGCCCACGCGCGCTCCTGCACCACGCGCGCGACCCACGCGAACGCGCCGGCAAGCAGCACCACGCCGAACGCGCGCGGCAGGTAGCGCACCTTCAGGTTGATCACCGTGTAGTCGAAGTCGCCGAGCACGAGGTGATGGGAGAGCCAGGTCGCGGCGACGAGCATGGTGAGCCACATGAGCGTAAAAAGCGCTGCGCGTCGCATCGCCACACCGGCCGCGCGCGTCGTCTGCCTGAGCCGCAAGAGAAGAAGGATCACACCCAGCACGAGCATCGCCGCGGTGCGTGTGCTCTGCGCGGCCTCCTCGCGCGCGTACAATCGCGGCCACGTGCCCGGCGCATCTCCGAGCCACCCAGTGAGCGCAGCCGCGTTCTCCGTGCGGAAGCGCGCGACGGCTGCATGGCGATCCGCAAGGTAGGCCGCATCGCTCTTGTCGCCCTTGGTCCACGCGAAGATCTGGTCGAGCACGTCGTCGCCCGCGCGCATGTTGCGCGGAAAACGCAGGCCGAGGAGCAGGGCGAGCGACGGCGCTGTCGCCCTTGCATCGAACGCGAGCCTGTCTTCGCGCTTCGCGATCCGTGCACCCGCGACGCACGTGAGCACGCGGGCGATCTCCGGCTGCGCGCCGCCGTGGCCTCCAGCGTCGCGGTGCCCGTGGTCCGCAGTCAGCACCACGAGATCGCGCGTGAGGTCCAGTCGATCGAGCAGCCGCCCGATCTCGACGTCCGCGCGCGCCACCGTCGCCTTGTACTCCGGGGACGCCGCGCCGGTTTGATGTCCGGCCTCATCCACGTAGAGCGGATGGAACAGGTTCACGTCGTAGAGGCCGTCAGGCGTCGCGAAGACGTCGTCCTCATGCGATCTCGCGAGCGTGAAGCGATCGAAGCCCTCCGGAAAGAGCTCGTGGAACCACGGCAGATGACTGCTCCCCGATACGCGCAGGCCCGACTCTCGCGCGACCTGCCAGATGGACTCCGCGCGGAGCGGCGCAGCGCTGTCGTTGTTGCGTGAGCCCGTTCGGTCGACCTCGAGGCCCGTCGAGAGCAGCGCATAGATCGGGCGCGACACCGTGTAGCCACCCTGATCCGTCACGCGGCACTGCCCATGCTCGAGCAGTCGCTTCGTCGACATCATGGTCTCCGCGGAGTCCATGCGGAGTCCGTCCACGACGATCACGACGGTGTGCCTCGGTCGCGGCGTGACCATCGGCGCGCTCACGTGGTCCTCCACTGCGACCAGGAAGTAGCCGGCGTGGTTCGGGAGGCGCGAGATGTAGCGATCACCGAGGAGCAGGCCTGTCAGCATGCACGCCAGCACGAAGACGCACGCCGCCGTGTGAGGCCGGGCCGTCCGCGTCGAACCCGCCGAACGACTGCGTGAGGGCATCGGCGCTTCACTCATCCGAGCGTGATGCTATCATCGACACCATGACTTCGGCTCAGTGCCCGACGTGCAGGAAGGCGTCGGCGACTCGAAAGACGAACGCGGCGTTCCCGTTCTGCAGCGCGCGGTGCAAGACGGTCGACCTGGGCAAGTGGCTGAACGAGGAATATCGCGTGCCCGCCGGCGCCACCGGCGAGAGCGGCGAAGGCGATGAGTCCGGAACGAGCGACGGCAACGTACCTACAGGATCCAGCGACCGGGAGCTCTCTTGAACAAGACTGCACTATACACGTTCTTTCTTTCCGCGTCGGTGCTCTGGTCTTCGAGCGCGTCTGCTCATGGCATGCAGCCGATGCAGCCCATGCAGCCGATGCCTGGTACGCAGCCGACGCAGCCAACGCAGCCCGCGCAACAGCCGATGCAACCGATGCAGCCCATGCAACAGCCTGGACAGCCCGTGCCCGGCAACCAGCCCATGCCGGGAACCAGTGGCCCTCCTGCAGGCAACGGGCTCGCTCCGCCGCCGCCGATGGATCCGAACGCGACCACCACGCCCGATGGAGCGGCCGGCACCAAGGCGCAGCTCGAGGCCGCGGACAAGGCCGACGACGGCCGGAACTTCGAGCTCGTGTACGTGAACGCGGATGTCGGCGCTTCGTACGTCAACATGACGTCGTTCGCGTCGAACGCGGACACCACCTCGTTCGGCCTCAAGCAGACACAGTCCGCCGGGCCCGGCTTCGGTCTGGGCGCCGGCATTCGCCTCGTGGTGCTCGCATTTGGCGTGCGCGCGCGTCTGAACCAGCTCTCGTCGTTCGGTCTGTGGCAGCTCAACGCAGAGGCCGGCTTCAAGTTCCCCGTGAAGCTCTTCGACATCTCGATCATGGCGCACGGCGGCTACGATTTTCTTGGCTCGCTCGACCATGCCGCGCTGAGCTCGGACAATCAGGCTGCCAGCGGAGACATCACCGTTCGCGGATGGAACGCGGGGCTGGATGCCGGGCTGGACTACTACCTGGTGCCCATGTTCTCGATCGGCGCGGGCGTGAGCGGCGATTTTCTCTCGCTCAATCGTCCCAAGCTCGACATCACCAAGGTGCCAGCGGCGCAGCAGGACGCCGTGAAGGCGAGCCCGCTGTATCAGCAGTCCGGTGACAGCTACGGCTTCGGGTTCATGGGTGGAGTGCGACTCGGCCTGCACTTCGGGTTCTAATGAAGCCCTCGTCCGCAAGGGCGATGCTCGATCGTGTCGCGACCGGGCTCTCTCGCATCCGGACGAAGTCGAGCCTGCTCGACGACGTGGCGTGGCCGCGCGACGTGGAGGCGCGCTTCTTTGCGGAGAAGGCGGAGCAGCTCCCACACGTGACGTACCACACGGACCGTGCCCCGCTCGAGGAAGAGCTCCGCCTCCTGCACGCGCTCGCGCGGACCGTGAAGGGCGAGGGGCCCATTCCGCGCTGGCTCGCGAACGTGATCGGCTCCGCGATGGACAAGACGCGCCTGTTGCTCGCCGTCGGCACGAAGGACTTCGGTCGCGTCTCGAAGGACGTGTACGGCGGCGCGCGCTCGAAGTTCTTCGGCCTTGGCCGCTCGAATCTGGATCTTGCGCACCACCTCCTCGCGCGTCTGGAGGTGCACGGCTGGGATGACACCGTAGCCACCAGCGACCGCGCGATGGACGCGCGCGGGCTGCAAAAATTTCTTCAGGGGCGCATCGACAAGCACAAGGTGCCCATCAAGGTGATCCTCGATCCCGCGTGCACCTCGAAGGCCATCGCAGGTGGTCGACGCGTGCGCGTGCGGCCCGGCGCCTCGTTCACCGCGTGGGAGGCAGAGGGGCTCTACCGGCACGAGGTGGAGACCCACGCATACTCCGCGCTCAACGGCGGACGCGGTCCGTACGGCGCGCTGCTCAAGGCGGGAGGTCCGCGCTCCACGCCCACGCAGGAGGGGCTCGCGGTCTTCGCGGAGCATTACCATCACGCGCTCGCGGTGCCGCGCCTGCGTCGCCTGGCGTTGCGCGTGAAGCTCGTGGCGATGGCGGAGGACGGCGCGGACTTCCTGGACGTGTACCGCGTGCTGGTGCGCGAAGAAGGTGTCCCGCCCGAGGACGCATACCTGGATACTGCACGCATCTTCCGCGGCGGCTCACCCGCGGGCGGCGCGCCGTTCACGAAGGACGCCTGCTATCTGGCGGGGCTGCTGCATGTGATCGCCTTCCTGGAGGCGTTCGTACGCGAAGGGCACCGCGACGAGTGCGAGATGCTGGTGTGCGGCCGCTTTGCGCTCGAGGACCTTTCTGCGCTGATCGAGCTTCGCGCCCTGGGCGTGCTGCCGCGCCCGCGCTATCGGCCGCGCTGGCTGCGCGAGTGGACCACGCTGCTTCCCTACTTCGCGTTCACCTCATTCGTGTCGTCGCTGGGCCTCGATCGCGTGTCTGCGCGCTATGCGGGAATCCAGCGGCTCGCCGCCACCCCCCGGTTTCTTGGGGTCGCGGGCCTTCCGCGCTAACCTCCGTCCCTGCACATGCTGAGCTGGCTCTTGCCCGCCCTCGTCCCGAGCCTCCTCTTGCTCGGCGTCGTCTACGCGAGCGATCGTCGGCGAGAGCCCTGGTACGTGGTGGTGCCCACCTTCGTTCTGGGCGGCATCACGGGCTACGGCGCGATCTACCTGCAGCAGCGCGCGCAGGCCTGGACGGGCCTGGACCTGCGCTCTGACGTCGCGGGCAACGCAGGCGCGCTGCTCTTCATCTTTGCGTTCGTCGCGCCCGTGCGCGAGCTCGCGAAGGTCATGGCAACGTGGCCCGCCTTCCGCTCGCGTCATTTCGATGAGCCGCTGGACGGTGTGGTGTACGCGGCGGCGTCGTCGCTGGGCGCATCATGCGTGCAGAGTGCACACATGTTTCAGAACCATCCGTTCGGCCTCGTGTGGGGGCTGCGCGCGGTGCTCTCGCTCGTCGCGAACGTATTCTTCGCCTGCGCGTGGGGCTATGCGCTCGGGCGCGTGAAGCAGAAGAAGTCCGTAGGCTCGCTCTTCGTGCTCGCGTGGATCGTGGCCACCTTCTCGCACGGCCTCTACATCCACCTGGTGCTCGGCCGTGGCGCTGCCGCGATGGTGGGCGTGGTGCCGCTGCTGCTCGCCATGGCGCTGCTCACGTTCTTCGGCTACCGCGATCTGAAGGCGCGCGGCGACTCGCGCGAGGGTCGCCAGTCAGGCTTGCTCGAGCGCGTGAGCATGCAGTATCTCTCCGCGCCGCCCAGCCTCCGCTCCGTGCAGGAGGCAATGCGCAAGGACGGGCAGCCGCTCACGCTGCGCTGGGTCGCGTTCGGGACGCTCGTCACGCTGGGCGCCATGTTCACTGGCATCGCGCTCGCTGTCCTCTTCGGCCACTACGCGGAGGTCGACTTCTCGCGCGTGGACGAGTCGGACGTCACCACCACCGGTCCCGTGGCGTTGCTGGGCTCCGGCCTTCTTGCGGCCTTCCCGCTGAGCGGCTACCTCATCGCCAAGGCCTCCAGCTTGCACACGTTGCTCGAGCCGGCGCTCGCCACCGCCGTCGCGCTCGTCCTCACGATGGTGGCGCTCGGTGCGGCGGCCCCGGTCGCGCTGGTCTTCGCGCTCGCCTTCTCACCCATCGCGCTCAGCCTCGCTGTCGCAGGCGCATGGGTCGGAAGACCGTGACGCAGTTGAATCAACGGAGCACGTAGTGAGCGCGCTCGGTCAGCGGCGCGGTGGTCCGGGTCAGGTCCGCCGGATCGATCACGTGCTCGTGCAGCGCTGGCTCGCACTCGTCACCGGCCCAGCAGGCGAACAGCTCCACCGGACCGTCGGTGCGCGCGCTCTCCACCATTGCCCGGAGCCAGGCCCGCGACCGCTGTTCGGCAAGAAACTCCAGTTGCTCGTTCTCGTTCATCGCGGGCAGCAGCTCCATCGCGAGCTCGGTCGTCTCCACGCCGTCGAAGTCCAGCCCGTTCGACTCGAACCCGCACCCGCACCCCTTGTGCGACCCCACGTACGCGACATGCGGCGACGCGAATCGCTTGCGGACCACCGCCTCCGCGGGCACGTGATCGACGCAGGCGTAGCCCAGCACCTCATCCGGCGTTGCACCGGGGGCGCACCGAGGCAGGGGGGGCAGGGGATGCGTCGTCCCCATCCAGAGCATCAGGCACATGAGCCAAGTGTAGCAAGATCACCTGGTTTCTCTCGCGCCGACGAATCGCTTTGACATCGTCGGAATTCGCTCTAATGTGCGCGTCCCCGCCCCCGACCTGAGGGCGGACCTTCCTGAGGAATCATCGTGGCCAATCACCCGTCTGCTGAGAAGCGCAACCGTCAACGCGTCACGCGAACCACCCGCAACCGCGCCGTGGCAAGCACCGTCCGCACCATCGTCAAGTCGGTGCGCACCGCGATTGCCGGCAAGGACAAGGCTGCCGCGAAGGCCGCTCTCCAGCGTGCGATCAGCGCGCTCGACACCGGCGCACAGAAGGGCGTCGTCCACACGAAGGCTGCCTCGCGAACGATCTCTCGCCTCTCGGCGCAGGTCCACGCGCTCGGCTGAGCTCGGAGCTGAGGTCGGCTGAGCTCGGAGAGCGGCAAGTAGCTAGCTCGGCAACGCGTGCCTCCGGAAGGAAGCGCGCGTTCTGCATTTTGCGTTCTGCATTTTTCCATCGCGGAGATCGCACCGCGGCGCAAGAATGGCTAACCAAGCATGTCGATGCGCGCACCTCCCATC
Source organism: Myxococcales bacterium (assembly GCA_025355005.1). Lineage (GTDB taxonomy): Bacteria > Myxococcota_A > Polyangia > Polyangiales > Polyangiaceae > JANXLV01. The sequence goes on from JANXLV010000368.1 coordinate 57,812, forward strand.
ATGCTCCGCTCCTTCTCGGTGCGAAGGCCGGAGTACGACCTGGAGCAGGCGCGGTCCCTCGCGTGGCTCGCACGCACGCACGCGCTGTCCGAGGCCACGCGCGTCGGGCTCGACCGGGCCGCGCGCATCGCATTCGAGGAGCGGCTCGCCTCCGTGATCGGGCGTGTGGCCTGCGGCCCGTCGGCCATCGCGCGCCGCGGCAGCGTGCTCGCGGAGATCTGCGCCGAGAGCACCGACGCCATGAAGATCTACGACGTGTCGACCAGCCCTGGCGGCGCTGGCACGGGCGCGCGGACCGCCGTCTTCCGTGACGTGGTCCGGCAGTACTTCCGGGACACGTATGATGGGGTGCGGGAAGCCCCTTCCGAGATCATCCACGTCACGTGCACTGGCTACGCGGCGCCGAGCGGTGCGCAGGAGCTAGTTGCGGCGCGCGGCTGGGGTGAGCACACGAAGGTCACGCACGCATACCACATGGGCTGTTACGCGGCGTTTCCAGCGCTACGCATCGCGCACGGCTCCCTCTTGCGCCAGCCGTCCACCTCGGGCCGCGTCGATATCGTGCACACTGAGCTGTGCTCGCTCCACCTGGATCCCAGCGTCCATTCGCTGGAGCAGCTGGTCGTACAGAGCCTCTTCGCGGACGGACTCTGCCGCTACTCCGTGGAGAGCGGCGGCGACTCGAGCGGCCTCGCGCTTCTTGCACTCGACGAGCACATCATCCACGACTCCGCGGAGAGCATGAGCTGGGTGGAGTCCGACCACGGCATGACGATGACCCTCGCCCGCGACGTCCCCGCACGCATTCGCGGCGCTCTCTCGGCCTTCGTCCGCAACCTGTTCTCCGCCGCAGGTGTCGATGCCGACCGTGAGCTCGCGCGCGCGGCTTTTGCGGTCCACCCTGGCGGCCCGAAGATCATCGACGCGGTGCGCGACGTCTTCTCGCTGCAAGAGTCGCAGCTCACGGAGAGCCGCGCGGTGCTGCGCGAGCACGGCAACATGTCGTCCGCCACGCTGCCGCACATCTGGAGCCGCATGCATGACAGCGCCGCGCGCGAGCCTGGCACGTTCATCGTGAGCCTCGCGTTTGGTCCCGGCCTCACGCTCTCTGGCGGCCTCATGCGGAAGGTCTGAGCCTCAGAAATGAAAGCCGAGCGGCGGGCGCGATAGCTGCACGTCCCCGAGCGAGCCGTGCGGGCCCGCGTACTGCGTCTTGTTGGCGCTGTTGTCGTTGACGATGACAGCAGTCGCGGTGATGCCACCGGCGACGATCACCACACCCGCGATCGTGTACCAGACCCACGTGGGCACGATCACCTTCGTCTCGGCGCGGTCGAGCGCGACAGGGATCTCTCGCGTCTCGTTGTCCACGATGACGACGTCGCCCTGGTAGGGGCGCATGCCCGGCGCGCTCACCCGGAGCACGTGGGAGCCACTCGGGAACTTGCCGGAGTAGACGCCCTGACCGACGACGGCTCCGTCGATGGAGATCGCGTCGCCCTTGCCCGCCTTCACCAGCACGCGCCCTTCGTGCACCGTGCGCGTGAGCTTCACGAGCACCGTCACGGCCTCGCCGCCGGCGTTCATCTGCTGCTCGAAATCGTCGAAGAGCGTCTTCTTCACGCGGAGCTTGTGCGGCCCAAGATCCACCAGCGTCCCCGCGGTCATCGGGCTCTTTCCGATGAGCTCGTCATCCAGGTAGACCTCCGCGTCGAGCTCCGACACGTCCACCTTCACGGAGGTGACGCCTGGCTTGATGGCGGCGAGCAGCGCCTCGGCCCCGTCGCGTTCGGCCGGAGCGAGCTTGTCGCCGCGCTCCTTGATGTATTGCTCGACCAGCGGCACGACCTTGGCGTACTTGCGCTGCTCCTTCTGGCACGCGGCCATGTTCCACAGCAGCCGAGCGTCCTTGGACCTGTCGTACGCGGACTGGAACTTCAGGTACGCACGCCCGTAGTCCTTGTCGGTGAAGTAGACCTTGGCCGCTTCGTAGTCGGCCTTCGCATCGCCCGTCAGCGCGTCGGTGAGCGCAGGCTCAGCGGGGGCGACTGGCGGCGGCGGCACTGCAGGCTTGGCCGGCGGAGCTGCGGGTTTCGGTGGCGCAGCGTGCGCGGTGGACGCGGTGGACGCGGTCGTACCAACCGACATCGCCGAGAGCACCAGCACGAGCACACATGATCGGGTCTGACGAAGGCGCATTAGAACGGTTTCATGATTAGAGGATTTCCCGCCGCGGATGAAGAGGGTACGGGCGGTGGCGCCGCAGTGGTCGTGCCCATCTGGCTGCCTGCGCCCGTCGGCGGTGTGCGTGGGCGCGCGCTGGGCAGGACGGAGGGCACGCCGGTGACGACACGCATCGAGGGTTCTGCTGGCACCGCCGTAACGGACGTGGAGGGCGGAGCTATCGGCGTGGTCGCGGCCGATGCGACGCTCGGTGCCGTGCCGTTCAGCGGAATGGAGCCAGTCATGCCGTGCGCGGGCTCCGCGATCACTGGCTTGAGCGCCAGGACACCCACGTAGCTGAGCCCGACGAGAGCCAGCATCACGGCGCCGCCCAGCGTTGCCGTCTTGGCGAGCGAACGTGGTTGCACCGAAACGGCCACCGAGTCCGTCGAGCCCTTCGACGTCGTCGACACCGGCGCCGCAAGCGGTGGCGCCGGCTCGCTCTTCAGGGGGCCGTCGTCGGGCAACGTGACCGCCGATGTTGCACCTTGGGAGTCCACGATCGTGTCGACGGCGATCTGATGACGCGCTTCGTGATCGCCCGCGGCGGACGCTGCAGGCACGGGCACGCTCTGGGCGCGGAGCCGTCCCGAGGCGGCCACCAGTTTGTTCACGCGTGCGACCAGAGGCAGCGCGTGTGCCGGCGCGAACGGCGCGAGCGCCGTGGCAAGGTCCGCCACAGTCGGGATTCGCTCGTCCATCCTGCGCAGGCACATGCTCACCACGTGGCAGAGCTGGTCGGGCGCGTCGGGGCGTAGCTCCTTGAGCGGAGTCGGCGTGTTCTCCAGGATCTGCGCGACGACCTCCGGCATGGTGCCGGCCTCGTACGGGCGCTTCCCTGTGAGGAGCTCGTAGATGATCACGCCCAGGGCCCAGATGTCCGTGCGGGTGTCGACCTTCTTCGCGCTCGTGAGCTGTTCCGGGGACATGTAGTACGCGGTGCCCATGAGCGCGCTCGTCCTGGTGATGGCGTCCGTCTCCGGCTCCAGGATCTTGGAGATCCCGAAGTCGAGCACCTTCAAGATCGGCTGGTCCTCGTTCGGGCGCATCGCGAGGAAAAGGTTCGCGGGCTTGAGGTCGCGGTGGACGATGTTCGCCGCGTGCGCCTCGCCGACCGCCTCGCACGTCTGCAGCAGGTAGTCGACGGTCTCTTCGATCGGCAATGGACCGCGGCGGGACAGAGTGCGCTCGAGGTCCTCGCCCTCCAGGTACTCCATCACGATGTACGGCAGACCGCCGGGCAGGTCACCCACGTCGATGACGCGCGCGACGTGCTCCCCATGAACGCGCGCGGCCGCACGTGCCTCGCGCTTGAAGCGTTCGATGAGCGCGGGGTTCGCCATGGCCTCGGGCCGCAGCAGTTTCACTGCGATCTGCTGATGCAGCTGCAGGTGCGTGGCTGCCACGACGACCCCCATCCCGCCCTCGCCGAGCAGGCGATCGACGCGGTATTTGTCCGCGAGTACGGTGCCGGGGGCTATGTGCACGGTGCCATCCTGAAGCGTATCATGGGTGAATGAACGCGGACCGTGTCACACCGCCCGGTGTCTTCGCGTCGCCGGCGAACGCTCGGTAGACGACCTTGTGCACGTCGTCGACGGCGACGCCGTAGGAGCCGACCCGCGCAGTCGCATCCATCTTCGCGGGCGCGACCGTCGGAGCGAGCGCGTTCCACGACCAGAGGTCCCCAGCATTATCTGTAAAATACACGTAACCGGCCGCGTCCCTCGCCAGGTTGTGCATGTACGAGGTCTGGTCGTTGGGACCGATGGTCGGCCCGTTCGAGGACAACGTGAGCTTCATCGACGACGGGTCGATCCACGCGAGCTTCACCAAGCCGCCGGTGCTCACGGTGAGCGCGGACGTGACCAAGCTGTTGACGGGGCTCTGCACCGCTGCGATCGCGTAGGCGCGCACCATGTTGTCGTACGTGAAGTTCGCGCTTGCGATCTTGCCCACCGCAAGATGGCCACCCATGTTGGCCGGAGCGTTGAATGCGCCATAGGCTTCCATTCCGAGCGGACTGATTGCGTAGGCGCCGGCCACCGTCGGGGTGATGTCGCTCTGCTGATCGCTGACCGGCGTGCCCGGGAACGCCATGAAGGGGAAGTTGTCGGCAAGCCGGTTCGGAGCGGGGAAGCACGTTCCCGTCATGCCCGTGCCCATGCAGTGGGTGACGGGGTTCATGATGGTGTCGACCTTCGCGATGATGCCGGTGGTCACGCTGCTGAGATTGGCATTGAACGTGAGGTGAGGCGGGGCGCCAGCGGCGAACGTCCAGGACATGGCGTCGCTGGTGCCGTACGTGGTGTACACGTACTCGTCGTCGGTCGCGATGAAGGCGAGCGTGGACGCTCCGATGCCCGGCGGAGTTACCGGGCCCTCGCCCGGCAGCGATTCGTTCGTGGTCACGTCGAGCGCGACGAAATAGAGGCTCTGGTCCGTGGTTGCGACCAGCACGCTGAGCCCGTCCGATGTGACAGCAACGGCAGCCGCTTTCGCGCCCTTACCAGCTGCGGTCCACCACGCTGGCGGCGGCACGTTGCCGGCCTCCGCGTCGTTGATGGTGCCCGCGTCGGTTCCGCCATCGCCAGCTGTTCCGAGGCAGTTCGCGCCGGCGCCAGCGATCGGCAGGAGCGGCGTCTTCTGCGGACACCCGGCCCGATGCGCGAGGACCATCTTGACCACCGCAGCACGTTCACAGACTCCCTTCGGGAGATGAACCAAACCGGCTGCCTCGTCGGGCCGGAAGCCGTGCGCGTCGTCGCGAGACATCGGAATGACGTAGGTCGCGCTGTCCACGGGGAAGCCGGTCTGCTCGTCCGCGCTCGCCGCGTCGAGCAGCATCGCCACGTTCAGATCCGCCGCGGCGCCGACGAGCTTCACCTTGCACTCGCCGTTGTTGCGTTGGAGGTCCTGCGTGGTGGTCGTTGCGCTCGCCGCGAAGCATGTGCCCACGTCGAAGCAAGGCTCCGGGTTCGCGAAGCCTTCGGCGGTGATTCCGTTCTCGAACAGATCCTTCTCCACGTAGTCGGGGAGCGTCGCGCTGTCGATCGTCGGGTCGACGCACTCGCCGTCGACGTTGGTCAAGTTCATCCGCGAGCATCGCGAGGAGATCTTCTCGATGATGTCCGTCGCGGCGCCGGTACCCGTGGTCGTGTCCGACAGGTGAATCGTCCCCATGCGCGCCGGTGCGGCTAGATCTGGCAGTGACTGGAAGCTCTGGGCGGGAATCGTGCCCGTCACGCCGTCCTCGTATGCAAGGTACGCGAGCGGCAGGCGCAGGAGCGCAGTGCGGCCGTGGGGCACCGTCGAGATGACGTCGCGTACGATGCGCGCCTCGCCACGCAAGAACGCGACGGCGCGCACCTGGACCGCGGGCGAGCCGGTGGTCGCTTCGAGCACGGCGATCGTCGCCGGGAGCTTCACGACGCGCCCCAGTCCCTGCTGCTCCCGTTTGATGTCGATCGAGAAGAGCTGCGAGTACTTGATCTGGTTGTCGACGCTGACGGCGATACCGATGCCATCCACGTTCTGGGGCACTGCGACATCCGTCTCCAGCGCCAGCACCAGCGAGCCCTGGTTCTTCGTGGAACCACAGGCGATGGACAGCGCTGCCGCCGAAGAGAGCGCGATCGCGAGCCTCCGTAGCTTTCGCATGGTCATCACTGAACGAGGTTGTCCCGGGTTACGCCGGTGTGGCATGCGCGGTAGACGTGGGTCGAATCGACGCTGACGCCAAGCGACGTCGCGCAGACGCGGTTCAGCTTGTCGACGTTCACGAGCGTGGGCGCCGCCGCAAACGGGTCGACGTACTTGAGGTTGCCAGCAGAGTCCGTGAGGTAGACGTAGTGGCTCATGCCGCGCTCCGCCACGGCGAGGTTCCGCATGAGGAAGCCCGGGTCGGACGCGAGCCCGATCGTGCCGGCATCGAGCGGGTTTGCCGGTGCAGCGGTGTCGATGACGAGCACGTGGACCAGTCCGTCTTGCTGCGCTTCGGTGACCACCATGTGGAACGACGTCCCGCTCATCGCAACCGCAGTGCCGTACGCACGAGGCGCGCCGGTGAGGCGGAGCTCGATGTAGTTGCCCGGTTTGCCGGCGGCGACGGCGGTGCCCGTACCACCGTCAAAGACGGCCGCGTAGCTGCCAAAGAGCGACTCATCCGGGGCAACGGCGAACGCGAACGCCCCGAGATACGGCGCGGAGGCGAGCGTCGTCGACGTGGTTGCTCCAGAGGCCGTGAGCACCGGAAACGTGAAGCTCCTCACGGTAGGTGAAGACGGAAAGCAAACCGTGCCCACGCATGACGGCACGCCTTGGCCAATCTGCTCGCTCGGGTCGGGTCCGGGGCCCATGATGTAGTTCGTGGCGCCACCCGTGAAACCTTTTCCCAGCACGTAGAGGACGTGCGCGATGTTCGCATCGTTGAACGTGGCGTAGACCGCTGGCACCGTGGGGTCCGCCGTCACGAACGCAGGGCCGGATGCCGCGGAGCTGGGGCTCGCATCCTTGATGGCTGACCGGAGCAAGGGACCGCCCGCGCTGTCGGTGGAGATGTAGGACAGGAGCTTGGCCTTGGTGATCTCGACGACGTCACCGCTCCCCAGCGCGACCACCCCCGTCGTGCCGTTGTCCCCGTACCACGGAGGCACTTCTGGAAGCGCTGCGTCGGCGTCCGTCCCGCCGTCCGTGCCCCCTTCCGCGATGCCTGCGTCGGACGCGTTCGGGATGCAGTTTGCGCCCGCGCCGTCGATGGGCATGACCACCGGCTTCGATGCGCAGCTGTGCGTGAGCTCCACCCCGGTGACGGTGGGGCGATCGCAGACGCCCTTCGGAAGGATCACCACACCGCGCGCAGTGTCCACGCGGAAGCCGTGCACGTCGTCGCGGTCGATGGGCACCATGCAGCGGGTGCTGCCTTCGGGAACGCAGAATCCGATCTTCGGCGCGCCGGCCGTGGAGGACTGCTGGATGGTCATCGCCACGTTGAGGTTGTCCGCGCTGCCCTCGCTGCCCTCGAGCGTGACCGTGCACTCACCGTTGCTGCGGTTCAGGTCCGCATGAGAGGACGAAGCGGGCGCGAAGCAGACGTCCACGTCGAAGCACGGCTCGGGGTTGCTGTCGCCGTTCTCGTCCTTGCCGTTCTCGAAGAGCTCCGCGTCCTCGTAGTCGGGCAGGGTACTGGAGTCGATGGTCGCGTCGACGCACTCTCCGTCGACGTTGGTGAGGTGCTGGAGCGCGGTGCAGCGCGAGTCGATCGTGGTGATCAGATCCGCCGCCAAGCCCGCGTCGGAGGTGTCGTTGGTGTGGATGACGGCGAAGATGCCCTTCGGCTTCGGGTCCTCGAACGCGCCGGTGGGCACCGTGCCCTTCACGCCGTCGTTGTAGCCAAGATACGCGAGCGGCATGCGGAGCAGCGCCGTTCGACCATGAGGCACCGTCGAGATCACGTCGCGCACGATGCGCGCCTCGCCCTGGTGAAATGCGACAGCGCGGATGTTGACGGACGGCGCTGGACCGTCACTGGTCGGCTCCATGATCACCATCGTGGCGGGCAGCTTGACCACCTTCTTGCCATTGAGAGCGAGGTTGGGGCTCAGCGCGAAGAGCTTGGAGTACTTGATCTGGCCGTTCACGCCAATGGAGATGCCGATGCCGTCGACGTTGTCGGGGACGGCCACATCCGTCTCGAGTCCGATGACGAGGCCACCTTGTGGCTTGGTGCTGCCGCATGCCATCGAGACGAGGAGCGCCGCCAGTGCGGCACCGCCGAAAGTTAAGCTGGCTTTCACCGCTCCATCATAGCGCGAATGTTTCTCGCCGGCTGTCACCCGAATGGAAGGTGAGATACCATCGAAACCAAGCCGATGACCGCGCCCCCCGCGCCCACTGCACCCATCGAGGGGGATAGAGAGACCCCGGCCGATGAGGTCATCGGCAAGACCATTGCAGGCAAATACAAGGTGATCCGCATCATCGGACGGGGCGGTATGGGCTCCGTCTACGAGGCCGAGCACCTGGGCCTCGGCAAGCACGTTGCCATCAAGTTCATCATGCGCGAGTACGCCGACGACGAGACCGTCGGTAACCGCTTCGCGCGCGAGGCCCGTGCCGCCAGCGTGGTGGAGAGCCCACACATCGTCACCGTGTTCGATGTGGGCACCGACAACGGACGTCCCTACTTCGTGATGGAGCTGCTCCGTGGAGAAGACCTCGGGGCTCGGCTCAAGAGCGATCACCGCGTCCCGCTCGGGTTTGCGCTCCACGTGATCGCACAGACTCTGCGCGGTCTGGCGCGTGCGCACGAGGCGGGCATCGTCCACCGCGATCTCAAGCCGGACAATCTGTTCCTCTGCGAGTCGGAGTCGGATCCGCTGCAGGTACACGTGAAGATCGTCGACTTCGGCATCTCCAAGATCAAGAAGGCACACGCCGCGACCGTGCCGCTCGCGCTCACGGGGCACGGTACGGTCCTGGGCACGCCGTTCTACATGGCGCCGGAGCAGGCGCAGGCCAAGCCGGACGTGGACGAGCGCTCGGACCTCTACAGCATCGGCGCGATCCTGTACGAGTGCCTCACTGGCCGTACGCCGCACACGGGCAACTCGTACGAGCAGGTGATCCTTGCCATTTGCATGACGGACGCCGCTGACGTCCGCACGCTCGCGCCGGCCACGCCGGAGCCGGTGGCGGCGTTCGTGAAGCGCGCACTCGAGCGCGATCCGGCGCAGCGCTGGAGGTCCGCAAGGCAGATGCTCGCAGCGGTCCACGAGATCGCACCGGAGGAGAAGGCGCGCGTCCCGCTGGACACGAAGGAGGTGCTCGAAACGCAGCGGTCGGCTTTGGCCCCCGAGCCTTCGCTGCCGCCTTCGTCGCCAGGTGTGTCGCTCGCCAACACGCAGCTCCACCCGTCCGAGCGACCCGACCCTCCGCCCATGCGTTCCATGCGGCCGCTCTGGGTGGCGCTCGCGGCGACGGGGTTTGGCGTGATCCTCGCGCTCGCGGGGCTCAACGTGCTCGCGAAGCCGCCGGTCGTGGTCCTCACGGTGCCGGAGCACGCGCAGTCGTCTGTCGCGCCTCCGCAGCCATCCGCGCTGCCGTCGACGTCGGCGACCCTGCCCACACCACCGCCCTCTGGAAAGCCGCTCCCCGCTGGCACGGGGACCGCGAAGCCGGGCCTCGACATCCAGCGCAAGCTGCCCTGATGCGTGCGACGATGCGCGGCAGGATGCATCCGCGCGTTCTCTTCTTCGTCGCGCTTCTCGGTTTTGCGTTCGCGCTGACACCCGCCAGCGCGTTCGCTGCCGATCAGGGCGAAGTCGCTGCGCGTGAGCGGCGCGCGCGCGAGCACTTCGACGAAGGCGTGAAGCTGTACGACGCGAAGCCGCCTGACTACGCGGGCGCGCTGTCGGAGTTCGAGGCCGCGATGCGCGACAAACCATCGTGGATCATCGAGCAGAACATCGCGCTCGCGCTGCGTGCCCTGCGCCGTTATCCAGAGGCGCTGGACGCGCTGGAAGAGACGCTGCGCATTGGCGGGGCGGACGTGAAGGCGGACGCGCGCGCGCAGATCCTGACGGCCATCACTGACCTCTCGCCGCTCATCGCGGAGCTCCATGTCACGGTGCGCGCGAAGGGCGGCCCCGCGCCGGACGGGATCGCGCTCGTCGTTGATGGCGTGAGGCAGAGGCTCGAGAACGGCCAGGTCACCCTGCGCGTCGGCGTGGGCGAGCACACGGTGGAGGTGCTCTCGCCGCACGTCGCGAAGAAGGATCGCGTACGTGTAGCGGGCCGCGAGCGCGCGGAGGTCGTCGTGCTTGTTCCGTCGGGCGCCGGCACACTGGTTGTGAACGCGGAGCCGGGCGATCGCGTGGTCATGCAAGGGGTAACGCGCGGCGTCGGTAGGACGACGGTCTCGCTCCCTCCTGGGCCCGCGCGCGTGGAGGTGCTTCGCGCGACCGGCAGCACGTTCGCCGACTCCGTCACGGTCGTGGAAGACGAAGCGGTCACGCTCGACGTGCCGCGCGCACACGGGGCCGCGGAAACGGACCTGGGCCAAGCGGACGCGGACCCGCGGCGGAAGGATCGGCGCTGGTTGATCGAGGCGGGCGGAGCCGGCATGTACACGAACCTCCGGCTGGGCGGTCCGCTGGGGGAGACCACGGAGGGCAAGAACCGCACGCTCTACGGCGGCAGCTTCCTCCTGCGTGCTGGTCGCCGCATCACGAGCACGCTTGGCATTGGCCTCGCCACGGAGCTCGGCTCGCTCACCACGTTCGACTATCCGAGCCCCATCGGCAAGGGCGCCACGGCGAGCACGCGCCTCGATACGTGGGCGTTCGGTGGCGGCCTGTTCTTCATGACGCCCGGCGATCTCTCGTTTGGCGCCGACGCGACGATCTCGTTCCTGGGACAGGAAGCCACGACGTCGCTCGGAGACCCCTCGAAGGCGAACGATTCGCGTCATGCCTCCGGCGTCGGTGCCGCACTTACGGCCGACGCTGGCGCGCGCTACGTCTGGGATCGCGTGACCGTGGGCGCGTTCCTGTTCGGCACTCTCCACGGCGTGGGTGCCGTGCTGGACGCAAACGATTCGCGTGCGTTGCTCGACGAGCCGGGATTTCGCGTCGGTGCGCGCGTCCTCGTCGGCGTCAGGCTATGATCGTCGACGATGCTCTTCCGACAGCTCGTAGACGCCTCGTCCAGCACGTACACGTACATCCTCGCGGACGAGAGCACGAAGAAGGCAGTGCTCATCGATCCCGTGTTCGAGCAGCACGCGCGCGACGCCGCGCTCATTCGTGAGCTGGCGCTCGATCTCGTCGCCACGCTCGACACGCACTGTCACGCGGACCACGTCTCCGGCGCGTGGCTGATGAAGCGCGCCACGGGCAGTCGCATCGGGCTCTCGCCCCTCTACGGCGCGAAGAACATCGATCTCCCGCTCGCGCATGGCGACGTGATCACGTTCGGCAGCGAGAGGCTGCATGTGCGCGCCACGCCTGGACACACCGACGGCTGCCTTGCCTTCGTCACCGACGACAAGTCGATGGTGTTCACCGGTGACGCGCTCCTCATCCGCGGCGCGGGTCGCACGGACTTCCAGAACGGCTGCGCGAGCAAGCTGTTCGACTCGATCCAGACGCAGATCTTCACGCTGCCCGAGAGCTGTCAGATCTACCCTGGTCACGACTACGACGGCCGCACGCAGAGCAGCGTGGGCGAGGAAAAGCTGCATAATCCACGCATCGGCGGTGACGCACGGCGTGAGGACTTCGTCGGCTACATGCAGAACATGGCGCTGCCGCACCCGAAGCAGCTCGCCGTCGCCGTGCCCGCGAACATGCGGGGTGGCGAGCCAGAGGACGGCGCCGCCCCGACCGCGCCGTCGTGGGGCCCGGTGATCGTCACGTACGCGGGCGTCTGGGAGATCGCTCCGGAGTGGGTCATGGCTCACCGCGGCGCCGTCTCCCTCCTCGACGTCCGCTCGAGCGCCGAGTTCGAGGGCGAGCTGGGTCACATCGACGGCGCGAACCTCATCCCGCTCGACGAGCTACGCGCACGCGCCGCCGAGGTCACGGCCGACAAGCCCGTGGTCGTGGTCTGCCAGACGGGCAAGCGCTCCGCGATGGCCACCGCGATCCTCCGCAAGCACGGCCTCACGAAGGTCGCCAATCTAGCGGGCGGAATGGTCCGCTGGCGCGAACTGGGTCTGTGACGCTCAGCCTCTTCGGAGGCCCGAGGCTCTTACTTGTTCTTCGAGCTTGCGGAAGCGGCTTGCGAGGGCCACGACCAGCGCACCGGTCCAGCCTTCGAGGCCCAGGCCGTCGGTGAGCGTGTGGCGATCGAGCACGAGCACCGTCACCGGATCGATCGCGGTGACGCTTGCCGCGCGCGGCTCGTCGAGGAGGAGGGCCATCTCACCGAAGACCTCTCCCGGTCCCATGACCGCGAGCTGCTCCTCTTTGCCGTCGACCGCGCGTGAGGCGTTGCAGTGGCCAGCGACGATCATGTACGCCTCGTCGCCAGCGTCGCCTTCGTTCATGATGCGCGTGCCCGCGGCGAACGTGCGGCTTGGCAGGTGTAGACCGCCGCGCATGAACGCGCGCAGGTCCGTGGCAAGTGCCTCCACCGACTGGTAGCGATCCTCGGGGCGCGGACGCAGCGCGCGCGAGACGATCGCGGCCATGCGCTTCGGCAGGCCGACGCCGGGCGCTGCCTTCTCGACGGGGATCACGTCGCCGCGTGCCGCGCGTGCGATGAGCTCGTCGGGGTTCGGGTGCTCGCCGTAGGGGCGCTTGCCCGTGCAGACCTCGTAGAGCATGGCGCCGATGCCGAAGACGTCCGCGCGCTCGTCCATCTCGGCCGGGTTGCCGCGTGCCTGCTCCGGAGACATGTAGTCCGCCGTACCGACGGCCCCCTTCGCGTTCATCTGCGAGTTCGCGCCCGACGCAGGCTGCGACTTGGTGAGGCGCGCAAGGCCCCAGTCCATCAGGTAGACCTGACCGAAGCCGGCGACCATGACGTTGCCGGGCTTCAGATCGCGATGCACCACGCCGCGGTGGTGCGCGTACGCGACGGCGTCTGCGACCTTGATGATGATGTCGAGCCCCTCGACCATTCGCTCGGGCTTGCCGACCGGATGCTTGTACAGCCAGCCGTCGAAGCCGACGCCCTGCACGAGCTTCATGGTGAAGTACGGGATCTGGCGCGGGTCGAGCGCGAGCTCGTACACGGGCAGGATGTTCGGGTGCTCCAGCTGGCCGGCGATCTGCGCCTCCGCGATGAAGCCGTCGCGATAGAACGGCTCCGAAGCGAGCTCTGGATCGAGTCGCTTCAACGCGACGTGCCGCAGCAGGTTGCGGTCCGTGGCCGGGTGCACGTGGCCCATGCCGCCGCGCCCGAGCTCCGGGTACATGATGAGGTGATCGGGTATCGGGATCTTCTCGCGGTCAGCCTGTTCGGCTGTTACGCCGTGACTGCCCGCAACGGGAATGCTCTCGATGACCTGGACCGGGTTGTCTTCGCGTTGAACGGACACACGCAATTCCTATCACCGCCGCGCACGCTCCTCCACCCTCCCGTGTATCCTTCCGCAACAGATCATGCAGCAGCCCGGCCTACCCATCCCCCCACACCTGACGACGCCTCCCAAGAGGTCGCGCGGCCTGAAATTCGTGCTGTTTGGGCTGGGCGGGTGGGTCCTGCTGATCGCGCTCTTCCTTGCGATCTGGCAGTTTCTGGCACCTACGGACCGCAAGGTCCCGGTCCCGTACAGCACCTTCCTCGACGAGGTGCACGCCGGACGCGTCCAGGAGATTCGCGTGCAAGGGCGCGACATCGACTACCGGCTCGTGGCGCCGGAGGGCAGCTCGGCTTCGCCGCAGCAACTACCCGCCACGCGTCATACGACCGGGCCGGTGCCCGACCAGGCGTTCCTCGACTCGCTCAAGCCTACGGATGCGTCGAAGCCGGCACCGAAGATCTTCTTCGAGCAGTAGATCACTTCGGCACGACCAGCAGCGGCCAGTAGCGCTCGGATTTGCCCTGCTTCGATGCCAGCACCGCGACGGCGGCGCGGTTTCCCGTCGGCAGCGGATCGGGGGTCCTCAGAAGCTTCACCGTCAGCGTGACCGGCAGCCCGTTGTGGACTTGATCGCGATCGAGCGTGAGGTGCAGCGCCGCGGGGTCACCGTAGAGCGTGGATAGATCGAGCGCGTCGAGCTGCCAGTCCGGCGTGGCTGCGCTGGAGAACGGCATCACTTCCACCGTGGCCGACTCGCCGACCTTGAGGGACACGCGCTGCACCGCGGGAGCGGCATTGAAGTAGATGTCGCCAAGCACGCTGGGCACGCACGGGTTCTTTCCGGCGCGCGCGGCCACGTTCGACCAGCCGCTCTGCACCGTGAAGCCTCCCACGATCTGCCTGGGCTCGTAGTCGCAGAGATCGCCGACCTCCGGGTAGAAGAAGGTGCTCCACGCCGGATCCGCCACGTTGAAGCCGAAGCCGTCGGGATCGGTCGCCGCCTCGATCAGCTCGTGCCCAACGCCCACGGTCGTCTCCGCTTCGCCACCGGAGCACTGCGCCTGCACCGCGTACACCGCCTTCGCGAACGTGCGTCCACCTCCGGCGTCGCCACCATCGTCCATACCGGCGTCGCCGCCCGCGTCGTTGTCGACGCCCCCATCCCCATCCACAGGGACAGGGACGAGCGCCTTCAGCAGGCCGTGGTAGCCGTCGAATGCATCGCACGACTCGAAGCCCGGCTCGCCCAGCTTCACGGAGGGCGGGAACAACAACATGTAGATTACATCATCTTTGGGCGGCGGCACGGCGCCGCTTCCGATCAGCTGCTGAAGGAGATCCTCGACGCCCAGCGGCGTGAGCGATGCGGGCGGCGGCCCGTTCAGCGTGACGTGCGCGAGGACGGTCGTCGGCGCGATGCAGCCATCCGTTCCGGTGTCCGTACAGTACTCGCGCGTGGTCTGGGCCCACCAGTCCGTCGCGCCGATCATGTCCGTGAACGCCTCCACCCGCGCCTTCACGGGATCTCCATCGAAGGCGATGGTGACGACCTTCTGGTGCGCCTGCACCTTCGCGCGGTCCGCGATGCGCAGGTCCACGCTGGGCAGCGGCGCATGCGGTGCCGGGTAGACGTGCTCGTACGGGGCGTCGGGCGCGGCGTCAGTCAGGTCGGCGGGCGGCCCACCGTCGTCCGCAGCGCCAGGCACCGCGGCATCACTCTGGCACGCGCCCAGGATCGCGCCGAGCGCGAGCGCGCCCAGAGCTCCCATCACGACGGTCCAAGAGAGCCGAACGGCCATGCCCCATGGTAGCCTGCCGTGGTGCAGCCCGCGACCAGCTGGAAAGAAGAGATCAAGGACGGCGAGGCGGTGGCCTTCGAGGCCTACGCGGAGCGCCTGGGCGCAATGCAGAAGGAGGTCGCGGGGGACGGCAGCCCGATGCGCGCGCTCCACGCGAAAGGAAACCTGGGCGTCCAGGCGATGTTCACCGTGCTGCCCGATCTCCCGGAGCACGCGCGCGTGGGTCTCTTCGCCGAGCCCTCCACCTACAAGGCATACGTGCGCTACTCGAACGGCGCCGTGAAGCGGCAGCACGACAAGGCCGGTGACGTTCGCGGCATTGCCATCAAGGTGCTCGGCGTGCGCGGCAAGAAGATCATCCCTGGGATGGAGGACGCGACCACGCAGGACTTCCTGATGATCCGCTCGCGCACCATGCCGTTCCGCAGCGTGCGCGAGTTCGTGGAGGTGGTGACGGCGGCCGCCGGCTCTCCGCTCCTCGCCCTGCCGAAGATCCTGTGGGCGCTCGGCATCTCGCGCGGCGTGGGCCTCCTCTCCCAGCTGTCGCGCGGCCTGTCCGTGCCCATGACTTCGCTCGCCACCACGACGTACTACAGCCCTGCGCCCATTCGCGTCGGTGAGTACGCGGCGCGGCTCCAGCTCTCACCGGGGGCGAAGCCGGACGGTCCGCTCGTCACGCGCGACGCCGACTACCTGGGCAAGGAGCTCACGTCGCGCCTCGAGAAGGACGAGGTCACCTACGACTTCCAGCTCCAGTTCTACACCGACGACGCGAACACGCCGATCGAGGACCCCACGCGCGCGTGGAGTGACGAGCACTCGAAGCCGCTCACGGTCGCCCGCCTCACGCTCAACAAGCTGGATGCGGACGGCGCGCGCAAGACGAAGGTGAGCGATCTCTGCGAGGGGTTCTCGTTCGATCCATGGCACGCGCTCGAGGCGCACAAGCCCATCGGTGAGCTCATGCGCGCGCGCAACCCCGCGTACCGGATCAGCACCGTCACGCGCAAGGCGAAGCCCGAGCCCGACGGCAAGGAGCTCGCATGATCACGCCGGGTAGAGCCCGCGCCCTCGCGATCGTGGTCGCAGCCATGATCTGCCTGGTTGCCCTCACGACCCGCGCGTTCGCGTACGCACCGCCGCCCATCGAAGGCTACGTGACCGACACCGCGCACAAGCTCACGCCGGCCGAGATCACGGCGTTCGATCAGAAGCTCGCGGCCTATCGCACGTGCTCGACGAATCACGTGGTGGTCTTCATTGCCGACTCGCTGGTGGGCGACTCGGTCGAGGACGCCGCCTATGCCACGTTCAACACGTGGAAGGTAGGCGAGGGCAAGAAGGACAACGGTGTGCTCCTGTTCATCGCGCCGAACGAGCGCAAGGTGCGCATCGAGACAGGCAAGGGCGCCGGCGGTGCGCTCACCGACGTGGAGTCGAACCGCATCCTGCGCGAGCACGTCTCGGCGAACCTGAAGAAGGACCAGTTCTTCGAGGCCGTGGACGAGGGCACCACGGAGATCGAGCGCGCGCTCCAGCGCGACGCAAAGCCCCTCGCCGATGGCGCGGCTGCATGCGCCGTCACGCCCGCGCCGCGCCCACCGCCGTCCACCACGCCCACCAACGTGCCGCAAAAGGCGCCGCCTGCCACTGCGCCTGTCGCTCCGGCGCCCGCGCCCGAGAGCGAGTCCATGGCGCCTCAGGCAGCAACGTTCTCGCTGGTGGCTTTGTCGGTGCTCATCTTCGGGTTCCCGCGCAAGCGTCCGCGACTCAGCTTCGACGGCTGCATCGGGGCGTTGGTCAACGTCTGGGTCACCGTGTTGTTCGCCTTCGTTCTGGGGCTCTTCGCGACGATCGGAGCATCGCTGTTCCTCGGTCCCGTGGTCGGCGTCGTCGTCGCCGCGCTGTCGGTGCCTCTGGTCATCGGCGGCCGGATCCTCTCGTCGAGGATGAAGGACAGACCGTTCCGTTCGTCCTCGAGCGACGTCGGCTCGAGCTACTCCTCCGACTCATCGTCCAGCTCGTCGTCGTCCGACTCGTCGAGCTCGTCGTCCAGCTGGGACTCCGGTGGCAGCTCGTCCTCGACCGACTACGGCAGCAGCGGCAGCAGCGGTACCGACACCAGCTACTCCGGCGGCGGCGGAAGCTCCGGCGGCGGCGGCTCCAGCGACAGTTACTAGCGGCTCAAGGAACATGTCGTCTCGCCGTTCTAGCCAGTGGAGGCGACGGCAAAATGACGATGCGTGCAATGTACACGCTTGCGGAGGTCGAGATCACGGGCGACGCGCCGATCTCGGAGCTGCGCCCGTCCTTCGTGCCAAAGCCGGCGCTGCGTCCTTCCATCCTCCCGCTGCCCGTCACGCTGGTGCTGACGGAGCTGCTTCTGGGCGCTGCCTACGCCGACGGTACGTTCTGCGAGAAGGAGCAAGACGCGCTGCGTTCGCTGCTGGGTCGCTTGCTCCAGGTGAGCGAGCTGCCGCCGGAGATAGAGGCTCGCATCCGCACCTTCGACCCGACGACGTTCGACGCGCGCGCTGCGGCCCGCCGGTTCGTCGAGGCCACGCGCGCCGGAAACCGGCCGCTGCTGGAGGTCATCTGCGAGATCTGCACCGCCGACGCACGCCTGGAGCTCTGCGAGAACGAGTACATGCTCGCGCTCGTCGTCGCGCTGGAGATGGCGAAGGAAGACTACGAGGGCCTTGCAGTGAAGGGTCGCCTCGAGGGGATCTCGCGGGTCCTGAAGCGCGTGGAGGATCTCGTGCTCGGCAGCGTCGCGCTCTCGTGCCTCGCGCTGCCGATGCTCGCGATCGCGATCGGTGTGAAGCTCTCCTCACCCGGGCCCGCGCTGTTCCGTCAGAGACGCTACGGGCGTTCTGGCGTGGAGTTCGGCATGTACAAGTTCCGCTCCATGACCACCATGGACGACGGAGCGAAGGTCACGCAGGCGAAGAAGGGCGACGCACGCGTCACGCGTTTCGGCGCGTTCCTGCGCCGCACATCGCTGGACGAGCTGCCGCAGCTCGTGAACGTGCTCCGCGGAGAGATGTCCCTCGTGGGCCCGCGCCCGCACGCCACCGCGCACAACGAGATGTATCGCCAGCTGATCGTCCGCTACATGCTCCGTCACAAGGTGAAGCCCGGCATCACGGGCCTCGCGCAGGTGAACGGGTGGCGCGGCGAGACGGACACGCTGGAGAAGATGGTGAAGCGCGTGGAGCACGACCTCCGCTACGTGGAGCGCTGGAGCGTCTGGTTGGATGTAAAGTGCATGTTTCTCACCGTGTTCGGCAAGAAGGTCCGCGAAGGCGCGTACTAGCGTCGAGAGTGAGTGCGCGCGCGCTTCACGGCATCGCGCCGTAGGTTTGCATGACCGTGACGGCGGGGCGGAAGGTGCCGTCTGCGCGCACGTAGCGCCACGTGGCCTCCGCCGAGTCGAAGCGCCAGCCGAGCGCGCCCTTGAAGCACAGGCTCTTCGAGCCGGAGAGGAAGCCCTGCGTGGTGTTCTGCTGGAGGGTGTCGTCGTCGTTCATGGTCATCTGACCGAACTCGCCCAGGATCACCGGCACGCCGTCCGTCTGCGCGCGCGTGCACACGTCGGATGCGCCAAGGTAGCTGCCGTTGTCCGCGTAGACGTGCAGGTCGTAGAAGTCGAGCCCGAGGCCGGAGAACATGCCGTTCGAGAGATCGAACTGCGAGGTGCTGAAGCCCGCGCTGCTGGTGACCTTGAGCCACGGGCTCTTGCCGTGGATGAACGCCGCCTCACGCTGGATGAAGCCGCGCGCGCCGTTGTAGACGTCCGGCCAGAACGCGTGCTGCTGCGCGGCCTCGATCTCGTTCACGATGTCGAACCCGTAGATGACGTCCTGGTGCTTGCCCATCATGGCGAGCATGGGCGTGAGGACGTACGTGTTGAACGCGTCGCCCTCGCCGTATTTGTTGTTCAGCAGGTTGTAGTAGTAGTCGCGCGTGGGACTCGCGGCCTGCTGCATGTCGTTGCCGTTGAGGCCGGTGAGGTACACCCAGATGCCGCGCGCACGCGCCTCCACGAGGACGCTCTCCACGTTGGCGATCATCTGCGGCGACAGCGACGACGACTGCGGTGCGGAGGCCCCGAGTGTCACGCCCTGGTTCAGCTCGAAGAGCCAGAGCCGCATGACGTGCCCGCCGGCCTTGTTGATGCCGTCCAGGATCTTGCGCACGTAGTTGATGTCGAACCCGGACGTGAGGTCGGACCCGTAGCTGCCGATCCATCCCTCGTTGTAGCCGACCAGGAACGCCTGGTGCGGCATGACCGGCAACGCGCCCGCGTCGGTGGGGCCTGCGTCGACGCCAGCGCTCGCGTCGTGCGGCGCGCCCGCATCCATGCCGCCGCTGACCACGCCACCGCCGTCGCCGGCAGGAGTCTGTCCGCCGTCTTCGCCAGCGCCGGCGCCGCTCCCCGTGGCGTCGTTCGCAGCGCCGCAGCCGACGAGGACCAGAGCAATGGCGACGAGCTTCTGCACGCCCGCAGTGTGGTTGACGAGGTCGCTCCCGTCAACCTGGCAGACCTTCAAAACGTGGCCTCAGAGCTCCGCGGCGGTCACGCGCGCGTAGCTGTCCTCGCCCGAGCGGCAGAGCGCGGCCAGCATGTGGAGGCGCGGCACCTCCGTGCGGATGAAGTACTCCGCGGCGAGCTGCTTGCCGCGCAGGAAGGCCGCATCGTCGTCGTTCGCGGGGCTCTTCTTTGCGGCGACGGCGGCCATCGAGAGGTGCTGCCATGCGACCACGAGCACGCTCATCAGATCCAGGTAGTCGGTGCTGTGGAGCATCATCTTCGCCACGTCGCCTGACAGTCCGAGCTGCGCCAGGTGCATCGTCAAGGACTCCACCTCGGACAGCGCGCCCGCCACCGCGTTCGCGAGATCTTCGGGGAGGCCGTTCTTGCGCGCGAGCGCGATGGCCTTGTCCACCTCCGTGCGCAGCGCAGCGAGCGCCGCTCCACCGCCCGCGATGGCCTTGCGCCCGAGCAGATCCATGCCCTGGATCCCGGTCGTTCCTTCGTGGATGGTGTTGAGCTTTTGATCGCGCAGCCACGCCTCGGGCAGGTACTCGCTCGAGTAGCCGTAGCCGCCGTGAATCTGCAGCGCGAGGGTGTTGGACTCGAAGCCCTTCTCCGCGGGGAAGCTCTTGGCAATC
>JANXLV010000378.1 GCA_025355005.1 Myxococcales bacterium
CGACGGCTGGCGAGGTTGTTTCGTGCCGATCCGACTTTGTCCGAGCTCGCCCCCACCCGTGGACTCGTTCGCGACGACGCGCGGCGCCACCGGCCGAACATCGCGGACGCCCCCCGCCCTCTCGTGTTCACCGCCCGCGAACTCAGAACAGAGCGACGATCTGACGAATCATCGGCCGGAAGGCCGTTCCGGGCGCTGCTCGGGAGAAAGCACGCCCATCGCTCGCTCTCGACAAAAACCATGCAGCCTTCTCGTGCGACACCGCGGTCACGCCCGGCGGCGGTTAATACTCACGACGAGGAGGGTTCTAGAGCTCGGTGCGGATCTTGCGGCCGGTCTTCGCAGGGTCTGCGCTGGGCGTGGGCACCGGCGCCGCTGCTGTTGCGCTGACGACGGGCATCGCCGTGACGGGAATGGCCACGTTGGGGCGCGCTGGATTCGTGGTCTTCTGCGCGTGCGCTTGCGCGATCGCCGTCGTGGGCGTGACGCCCAGGCTTGCCGAGGTCGAGGCGGCGGGCAGGCCGCTCGGCGTGAGGCCGATCTGCGGCGTGATGGGGTCGGGGCTCGTTGGGCTCGTCGGGCTCGTCGGGCTCGTCGGGCCTGCGTTCGTGGCCGGCTGGGTCACGCCCACGAGGCCCGCGCTAGAGACCGCATTCGCGTTTGCGCTCGCGTCGGTGGGCTTTCCGAGTTGCTTGTAGACTACAACTGATCCGACGAGCGCCACGACCGCCGCGATCCCGATCAGTGGCATCATGTTCTTCTTCTTCGGCGCGGGGTCGGCCGCGCTCCCGCCTGCGTTCGCGGCGCCTCCGCCTGCGGCGGCTGCGTTTGCGGCGCCTGCCTTTTGTGCGTCGTCGGCATCGGGCGCTGGCTTGGCCGCTGCCTCGGGATTGCGCTGCGAGAGCAGTGCTGCGTCCACCAGTGTCGCGTCGCTGCCAGCAGCAGGAGGAGGTGTCTTTGCCTCTGCCATGCCGCCGGGTGGCCTGGACGGATCGGCCTTCAGATCAGGCGCGGACGGCTTGCCCCACGCGACCGGTGCGCTCTTCTCGTCCAGCCCTGTCTTGCGCGATGGGCCGGTTGCTCCCGTCGAGGTGATCTTCGCGGCCGCCGAGATCGCCTCGGTGCTGAGAGCGCCAGCCTGGATCGCCGCGCGGAACTGCAGGCTCGTGCGGCCCTGCGAGCGATCCCAGTCAGCGAGCGCCTGCTGGAACTCACGCGCCGAGGCAAAGCGATCGTCGGGCGACTTCGCCATCGCCTTGTCGACCAGGCTGCGGAAGGCTTCGTCCACTTCGGGAGCGAGCTCCGCGAGTGGCGGCGCCTCCTCGAGCGCGATCTTGAAGAGCAGCTGCTGGAAGTTGTCGCCCTCGAACGGGAGCCGCCCCGTGATCGCGCGGTAGAGGATGACGCCGACGGAATAGATGTCGCTGCGGTGGTCCACCGTGCGCTCGCCGCGAGCCTGCTCTGGCGACATGTACACGGGCGTGCCGAGAAGCGCGCCGGTCTGGGTCACGTGCTTCGCGGCCTCGTCGTTCTGGAACTTGGAGATGCCGAAGTCGAGGAGCTTCACCACCTCACGCGCGCCTAGGCTAGTGGAGCTGCGCGCGATGAACGCGTTCGCTGGCTTGATGTCGCGATGGATGATGCCCGCCTCGTGCATGGCGGCGAGGCCTTCGAGCATCTGGAACGTGAGGATGGAGAGCTGCTCGGTGGGGACGCGATTGTCGAGGCTTCGCTCGATGCGCGTGTCGAGGCCCTCGCCCTCGAGGAACTCCATCACGAGGTACGACTCGCCGCTCGGGAGGTCGCCGAGGTCGAGCACGTCGCAGATATGAGGTGAGCCGATCTTCGCGGCGACCTGCGCCTCGCGCTCGAAGCGGCGCTTCATGTCCGCAGATGCCGCGACGTCCGCGTTGAGCACCTTGATGGCGACCCGGCGCTTGATGCGCAGGTTCATCCCCTCGTACACGTACCCCATGCCGCCTTCGCCGATGAGGCGAACGATGCGGTACTTCTCGTCGATCATGTCGCCGGGGGAGAACGCCACGATCACATAGACTACACCCAGGACAGGTTTAGAGCGCAGGTTCTTGGGCAGGTAGGACATCCGCCGCCGCGGGGGTGGCCCCAGGATCGAAGGTCATCTGCAGGCCCGGGCTCGCTCCGGTCGAGGTTCCGAAGTCCCGGAATCCCTGGATGCTGTTTCCCGCCCCGTCGTCGATGGAGACCTCGAGCTGGTACCGGGTGCCTTCTGCCGGATCGATGATCGAGCGGATCTGCGCGTCGAACGCCGTCTTCGCGATGACCGGTACGCGATAGAGACCCACGGTGTGCCTGGAGCTGGCGTCCGCCACGCGCAGCTGGATGCGCTTGCCGCTGAGCGCGCCTGCGTTCACCACGTGGATGATCGCGTCCGTGCCGAACGTCTTCTCCGTGTCGATCGTCTGGAACGATGTGTTGTGCGCGAACGGGATGCGGATGACGTCATCCAGCGGGTCCGGCGCGAAGCCGTTGATGGCAACGATCCAGCTGTGATCGCTGGGCGTGGGCGCGAGGCTGAAGGTGCCATCGTGGTTGTGGTCTGCGTAGAACTCGATGCGCAGGGTGGAGCTCACGGGCGCGGCCGCCGGGATCGTGAACGCCTCGGCCTCACCGCCGAGCACCTCGGACACGAGCCGCGTCTGGATGACGCCGGTCTCGTCCACGATGCGGGCCTCGAAGTACTCCTTCACGTGCGACGTCATGCCCGCGACGGAGAACTCCACGTCGTGGAACGCGGGGTTCGTGGCCGGGCGCCGCTTGAAGCTGTCCAGGTTGGTCACGGCCACGCAGCCAGTGAGCGAGAGCAGCACGAAGAAGGGAAGGATGCGGCGCATCAGAAGCTCACCGTTGCGCTGCCGAAGCAGCTGTCTTTCAGGCACATGGCAGAGGCACCGGTCACGCCGGGCGCAGGGGTGGCGGGCGCTGGCTGCGCTTCGTCTGGCGTTCGCGTGAGGAACCACCAGGTGAGCCCGCCCGCGGTGAGCACGCTGCCGCTGATGATGAGCACGTCGGTCATCGTGACGAATGAGCTCGCCTGCGATCGCTTGCTGTCCAGGTCGAAGCGGCGCGGGCAGACGTTGCCGGGGCACGAGCTCTGGATGTCCTTCGTCTTGTTGAGCGCGATGACGCCGGTCACGGCGCCCGTGCCGAGCGCAGCGACGCCGACCCCCGTGACGATCCACGGCAGAATTCCAGGCCCTTTCTTCTCGACGGGCGTTGCGACCCCGCCCGGTCCGGGAGGAGGCGCCTCCACCTTCTTCAGAACGAACGCGTGCTCCTCACGTGCACCGGCGAGCGCGTCGAGCTCCCACGTTGCTTCCTGGAATCCAGGCGCGCGGACGGTGAACACGTGGTGGCCTGCGCGCACACCGAGCGCCAGCTTGCCGTTCTCCGGCGTGTACACGTTCGTTACCTTGTCGCCGCGGACGGGAATGCGCACGTCCCCGACGAGCGCGCCCGGCTCCGAGACGGTGACGTTGACGCGCACGATGCCGACGCTCAGCGTCTGCAGGTCGCGCACGATCTGGGCGCGTTCCTCGGCGTCCACGTCGGGCACCTCGCGCAGGTAACGCGCGTATGCGTCGACCGCCTCCGCGTCACGCTCGAGCTTCATGGCGCAGTAGCCCATGTTGCCGAGGATCTTCGGCGAGCTGCTCATCGCGTACGCGGTCTTGAACTCGCGGTAGGCCTCCTCGATGCGAGCGCCCTCGGGGTCCTGCAGGAGATTCACGCCCGCAGTGAAGTGGGAGCGGGCCTCGTCGCTCACCACGGGGTCCGCCGCCTGCGCGGGAAACGCGTGCAAAATACATGCAAACAAAGCCAGCGACGCAAGAGCTCTCTTCTTCATCGATTCGCCGCCGAGAATACTCGTTTCCGCCCCTGGAAGTCGACCTTCCCACGCTACCATCCGTGGTCATGCTCCTGCGTTCAGCCCGGCTCGCCGTCGTCTCTCTCTTCTTCGGCGCTCGCCGATCTCGCCGCGAATCGCCCGGTGAAGACGCCCACGTCGCGCCCGTACGGCTGCTCCGTCAAGTACGGCGGGTGACGTGAGTCCGCGCCCAGAACCCGCTACTTCGCCGTCACGAGCGCGGCGATATGCGTGCACGCGGCCAGGAAGATCACCGTCGCCGTCACCGTGTGCATGCGCCGCTTCTTGATGCGATCCCGGAGCTTCTGCCTTCGCAGCTGAAGGCCGAGGCCGGCGTGCGCGATGAGGAGCGCAAAGCCGAGCGACGCCGGGATCATCGCGAGCATCCCGCCGGCAGCGGCGCCAGGCGCGCCCACGTTCGGGAGCGCCACGCCGGTGTGAAGGAAGCACACGATGCATACGCCCATCCCCAGGAGCACGTGCGTGCGCGTCGGCGCGGACTCCGTCGGCAGGCGCTTCTTTGCCTGTATGCGCGCCACGAGCGGCACGAGCCCGGCCGCGGTGATCAGCGTGATCGTCGCCCAGCCAGAGAGCGTGGAGATGGTGAGTTCCATCGTGCGCGCTATCATAGAGGTCGTCCGGGGAGCAGCGCACTGGCGACACAACCACATTGACGGGTGGTCTCTTCGCGCCTACACCATCCCACTCCTTTTCAGGATGGTTCGGCCCGAACGGACGGCAGGCTTGCGCAAGAACGCGGCTTTGCCCAAGATCGTCGCTCAGCCGTTCCGGGCCAGAAGCATGGGGAATGTTGCCACACTCGTCAGCCAGCTGATTGCGCTCCGAGTCGAGCAGCGCACGGGCGTCCTCGCGTTGCGATGTGGCGATGTCAGCACGTCGATCATGCTGCGTGCTGGTGAGATCGTCTTCGCCGAAGAAGACGCCCACGTAGAGACGCTCGGGCGCTTGCTGGTCCGTCAAAAGAAGCTGACGCAGGAGCAGTACGAGCACGTCATCGCCCGCATGGCGGGGGCCTCGGACACAAGCGAGGCCGCGTCGTCCGAGCAGCTGCGTTTTGGGGAGCTCGCGGTGGAGCTCGGCATCCTCACCACGCCTGCAGTAGTGAAGGCGCTCGGCGACCAGGTTCGCTTCCGCGTGATGCGCCTCATCCAGCGTCGCGACGAGCTCTCGTGGCAGTTCTCGCCGCACATGGAGTCGGAGATGGTCTTCGCTCCTGGTACGCCCGGCGCGGCTCTCCGTGCGGCGGTGGGCAGCGCGCCGCCGTCGATTGAAGAGCTCGTGCTCGATGCGGTTCGCTGGATCGATGACGATCACAAGAACGAGCTTGGCCTCTTCATGGCGCTGGGGCAGAAGCTCGGTGTCCGCGCAGAGGACAGGTCGTCGATCGCGCGTCGTTTTGCGCTGGGCCGCGAAGAGACCGAGTTCCTCGCAAAGCTCGATGGCAAGCTCTCGATCGGCGCGGTGCTCTCCATGTCCGGCGCTGTGGACGGACCGGCCGTGCTGACCGCCCTCCTCCTCACCGATGTGCTCATCGGCGCCGACGCGCTTTCGACCCCACGCGCCGCGGACACCCCCGCAGTGATCACGCCCATCGCACGGCCCGCTGCGGCAGTTGCGGCCGTCGCGGCAGTTGCGGCCGCCGCACCAACGCCAGTGCCACCGCCCGCCCGCGCCATCGTGCGACCGGCCAACGCAGCCAAGTTCGCATCGTCCACGCACAACGCCACGACCGCGCTGCCGCCGAAGGTCGCTGCAACACCCGACGAAGAAGACGGCGGGCCCCAGTCCGTGCGCACCGGTTGGTGGGGGGGCCGCACCGTGACGCAGCCCGGCACGCCCAACCCGCCCAAGGCCACTACCGCCGCACCGCCGATTCCCACGCCCAGCCGCACGCTCCCCGCGACCTCCGCGACCTCCGCGACCCCGACCTCGCAGAGCCGCATTCCAGTTGGTTCGCCGACGTCGCAGAGCCGCATTCCCACCGCCGCGCCGCCCGCATCGCAGAGAAACATTCCCACGGCTCCGCCCTCCGCAAGCCGTATCCCCACAGCGCCTCCGTCCGCGCCCGGTTCGGGCCGTATTCCGACCGCGCCGCCGTCGAACCCAGCGCCTCAGCAGCGCACCTCCGCGGTGATGAAGGCGCTCGACGTGAAGCGCCCCGGCTCTCGCCCGAACATGCCGGCGGTGACTTCGCACGAGGTGAAGCTCGCTGCAGAGAACGAGTTCCAGGGCGCGCTCATCCACTTCAAAGCATTCCGTTACACCGACGCGGCGCAGGGCTTCACGCGCGCCGCCGACCTCTTCCCGCAGTCCGCCGAGTACAAACTGTATGCGCGCTGGAACCACATCCTGCAGAAGGGCGCGCCCATGCAGGTCGGTGATCGCGGAGAGGCGTGGCGCCTCGCGCTTGCGGCGATCGCCGCGGACCCCAACTCCGCGTTCGCGCACTACGTGGCCGGCGCGGTGGCGCAAGAGGACGGCCAGACGCCGATCGCGCACCGCTATCTGTCGCGCGCGGTGGCGCTCGATCCGCAGCTGATGGACGCACAGCGTCGCCTCCGGATCGTCGATCGTCGCGAGGCTTGAGAACGGTGGCGAGCCTCACGGATCGCAGTCGTAGAACGCGCCGCTGAAGTTGCGAATCAGGAACGTCGCGGTGCCGCCGCCCGTCGCCGCTGCGATGCCGAAGAGGGCCGGGAAGCCCGAGGCCGTTTGCGCGCTCGTCACGCTCGTGCCGTCCACCTTCGCGTCCAGCGTGCCCTTGCGCATGCGGAGCTCCACCGTGTGCTCCTTCGCGAGCAGCGAGTCCGTCTTCGGCGTGTAGCTCTTGGCCCAGGCGTAGTCCGCAGGGTTCTTGGTGCCGTCGATCTGGAGGACACTCAGGTTCGGCGTGGGATGGTCCATGCTCTCCACGTTCACGAAGAGATCGAGCGCGACCGCGCCGCCGTTCGCCTTCGCCGGAACACCGAACCCACGTCCGGACGGCGCCATGTCGAGCAGCGTTCGGTCCTTCGTGTCCATCCACGCCACGATCAGCCCGTCACCGCAGTTCGCCGCGCACGCGACGTACACGGAGACCTTCACGTCGAACGCGCGCGTGGGCATCGGCGCCAGGAGCCACAGCCCGCCGCGTGAGCCCGCAGCTCCTGGCGTCACGAGGGACACCATCGCACCGGTAAGTGGAGACTCGCCACCGGTGATGATCTTCGGGTGATCGCCGTTCGAGCCATCCTTCACGATCTGCCATCGCGTCGTGTCGATGGTCGTGAGCGCGTCCGTGATCTGCGTCGTCGGAACGCACGCTGTACCTGTGTCCGCCGGGATCGTGGCGCCAGCGTCGACGGGGCGGCCCGCGTCGACCCCGTCCAGGTTTTCTCCTGTGCCCGTGTGCTCGAGCCCGCACGCGAGCCCGAGCGCAGAGGCGAGGGTGGCGCATAGGCTCATACGCTTCCACGCCATCGCACGAGGATATTCGGGCGACGGAGGTGCGGCAACAAGCGGCCGTCTCCCAGCGCCAAACCGTGCCTTTTCACCCGAGCACGGCGTTAGAGTCATGACAGCGCGCAAGCTTCAGCGGCTTTCTGCGAGAAAAACACGCACGCGCGCTGGGGAACGCTTCTTGCGTGGCGCGCGCTCATGCGTTCGATTCTCGTGGCGGCTGCGGCCTCTTCCATCCTTGTGGCGCTGACCGCGCTCTCTTCCTGTTCTTCTTCGGCGACCGTTCAGAGCGACGATGCGGGTGCCGACGCGGGGACCGACGGGGCCGCGACGACGGACGCACCGGTCGATGGAGGCCCCGACGGACGTTACCTCGACATCTTCCCCGCGCCACACGCGCCGATCCCGCAGGTGGTGCCGCAGCCCGGCGAGCCTGCGCACGTCATCGCCCATCCTCAGATCGTGACCATCACGTTCGACACCGACAGCGCGAAGGCCGACCTGCAAGCGTTCACGGACGCGATGGTCGGCAGCGAATGGTGGGCCGCGACCACGAGCGAGTACTGCACCGGCGGTGGCGACTGCATCGGACCGCTGACGGTGGCCGCGCACGTGAGCTTGCCGGTCGCGCCTGCGTCGCTCACGCTCGCGCAGGTGGAGGGCTACCTCTATCAGCTCATCGCCGATAAAAAGGTGCCCGCGCCGTCGTCGAGTGTAATCTACACGTTCTTCTTCCCGGCCTCCGTGAAGCTCGGCGAGCCAGGGTTCGAGGAGTGCGTGGCGTTCGACGGATACCACTCGCTCTCTGGCAACCTTCCGGACGGCACTGTCGACGCGGGCTCACTCGATGGTGGCGCGATGCCGCAGGCTGCATACGCCGTGGTGGGTCGCTGCTCGGCGGACATCGGTGAGGTGACGCTGACGGCGGCGCACGAGTGGATCGAGGCCGCAACCGATCCCGATGGCTACGGCTACACAGTCAACGACCCCGCGTGGGGCGCGTTCTTCTACTCCGAGGTCGGTGATCTCTGCGACTTCGAGCCCACGACGCTGGTCGGGAAATACAAGGTGCAGCGCGGCTACTCGAACGCGTCCGGGAAGGCCGGCAAGAATCCGTGCGTGCCGAACACCGCGGGTGAGCTGTACTTCAACGCATCGCCGGAGAAGTCGCGCGTCAAGGTCGCGGTGGGGCAGTCGGTGACGATCAACGTGATGCCCTTCTCGGAGAAGGGGGTGGGTGAGTTCACGCTCGACGCGCTCGACCTGGCGTCGCTGTACGGCAAGCCGGCCGTCGTGGAGGCGACCGTGGACCAGAGCACAGTGAGGAACGGTCTACCGGTGACGGTCACGCTGAAGCTCCTGTCGCAGCCGGAGCCGCTCAACACCGGCGACCGCGCGGCCGTCGTCGCGCTGCGCTCCACGCAAGGCAAGGTGGAGCACTACTGGCCAATCCTCGTGGCGCCGAAGTAGCGCGAGCGGACGCGAGGGCCTTGGGTTCTTCTACACTCTCAGTGCTTCTTCGGCGGCGGGGGCGGCGCCGTTGGGCCCTTCGGGAGTGGAGGGCTCTGTGCACCGTTCGGGGCTGGTGGCGGTGCTGACGGCTCGCCCATTTGATCGCCGCCGCGGGCCGCCGGGTTCTCGTGCTTGCTCACACGGTCCCAGATCTCACGCAGCTCGTTCTGGACCTGCGGGTTCTTCGTCACGCGCTCGGGCTGGAAGAGCGTGCCCTTCACGTCGGGGAGCGGTGTCACCACGTCGCCCGCGCGGTTCAGGTGGAATGCACCGTCGACGCGGTTCTTGCCCAGGTCCTTGGTGAAGAGGACGTCGTCGTAGTTCCCGTCGCTGTCGCTGTCGTAGTACGCCCACGCGGTCTTCCCCATGCGGATGAACGTGACGTGCGAGTCCCACGACTGATCGCGCATGATGTCCTCGATCGACTTCGTGGCGGCGCCCTTCGAGCTGCCCTTGAGATCGACCATCGCGGCAGCGCCGTAGCGGTCCGTGCGCTCGATCACGCGGCGCGAGCTGGGTCCCAGACCCGAGAAGTGCCACGGCGCGCGACCCGGCGTGCTCAGCGCTTTCGGGAACGTCGAGCGGCCGTCGTCGGAGGTGCGGGTGTTCGCATAGCGGCGCGCCTTCTCGTCGGCGATGAGCTTCGGGCGCATGATGGCGCGGCCCACGTAGCCGATCGCCTTCTTCGGCTGCGCGCCGGAGAGGTCGAGGGCGTCCGTAACGAAGCCGGACGAGCCATATGGCATCTCGCGCTCGCTCGGACGCTTTGCGAAGAGCGCGAGGTCGAGCTTCCCGTCCGCGTTGACGTCGTAGAGCGCCCACCGCCCATTCGGGCGATCGAGCGTGACGAACTGCGGCTTCAGCGCCTTCTTCTCGAGCAGCGAGCGCGCGTCGTCTCCGCTCTTGAGGTTCGCGAGCGCGTCGCTCTTCACGTCGATCATCATGAGGCCGCCGAGCGGTCCCTCGGCCATGACCATCACGGGCTTCTCCTTGTCACCATCAGGCGACATCGCGCGCGCCATCTCCACCGTGGTGAATACCTCGGGCGCCGTCACGGTGTCCGCGGCCGCGACTGTGGCGTCGGAGGCGAACTTCTCCCAGCCCAGGTTCTCCGCCACGATGGCGAAGCGTGTATGATGCACGGGATTCGTGAGCAGCGCCACGTCCACGGTCTTGAACTTCTCGAGCGCGGGGTCCTGCGTGTACTTGCCGCTCGCGTCGATGCGCCACCCGATGTTGACGGTGCCGTCGGCCTCCTTGTCGCGGAGGACCACGTCGAGGCGGCCATCGCTGTCAGTGTCGTACCAGGCGAGCACCTCCTCGTGCTTGTGCATGATGATGACGTCGGCCGCGAATGGGCGCGCTTCCGTGCGCGTCGTCCCGCTGTCGTCCTCGTTCAGGTCGATGAAGGTCGCCTGGTCGCCCCACTCGTGTCCGAGCTTCACGGTGTCGACCTTGCCGTTGCCATCCATGTCCTCCGCCGTCGCCTCGACGCCGCCCTGGCACCACGGGTCGGGCAGGATCTGGATCGGAGCGGCAGGGACGTCCTTCATGAACGTCCGGATCTCGCCGACGTGGACATGGAATGCCACGGTGCCGAGCGCGAAGCGGAGCGACTGGTTCAGACCGACGATCTCGCCCTTGGTGTTCACCAGCGGACCACCGGAGTCGCCGAAGGAGATGTTGCAGTTCGTCTGCACGCTGAGGCCTTGCGTTGCACCCTCGACGCGCTCACGGATCTCGCGCTTGTGCGCCTCGCATTGCTCCTGCCGGCGCGTGGCTTCCTTCGCGGAGTCGCTCTTGTCCTTGATGCTGCAGTCGCCGGCCTCGAGTGAGCTCGTGTCGCGCGTCTGATCGCCCACGTTGCCCACGGTGCACGTCTTCGCGGCCCAGAGGAGGCCGATGCCAGCGTGACCGATGGAGAGGACGTTCTCGCCGATCTGCGGGTCCGCGCCCGAGAGCTTCACGGAATGCAGACCCTTCGGCGGGTCCACGATACGAACGAGCGCCAGATCCTTCACGGGGTCCGCCTTCACCACGCGGCCCTCGTAGACCTTGTTGCTGCGAGCCATGCGGCCGGTGGGCAGGATCTCCGGGAGCTCCAGTGACACCTGCATCGTCAGGTCCGGCTGCTGGAAGTCGTCCACCACGTGGAAGTTCGTGAGCACCAATCCCGTGTCGTCCACCAGGACACCCGAGCCAAGGCCATCACGCGTCCGGATCAGCACCACCGACGGCGCGACATTCCTGTACGCCTCCGCGGGTGACAGCGCGCCGAGCGCGGGGTCGGTCGTGTACTTCTCGCCGGTCTGCGGCTCTTTTGCGTCGACCACCTTGCGACCGAGCGCGGCCTGGATGCGCCGCTTGCCGAGGCACTGACCATTGGTGGTGGCCTCGCGCGTGCGTTCGACCGACGTACCGAGCGCGTGTGCCGGTGTCGCGGGCGGCGGCGCGGGCGAGCCACCACACGCGGCGAGCGCGACGGTCGAAAGTAGACCAAGAGCGGGAATGAGCGAGAAATGTCGAGCCATGGGCAGCATTGGTATCACACTGCGCCCACGAGAAGACTGCACGCGGCCCGCGCGAAGGTCGTCTACACTCACTGGGTGGCTGACATGGTGGACACACATCTCGATCTGGAGTCCGCGCTCCATGACGTACCGGTCTTCCCGCTCCCCGACGCCGTTCTTTTTCCCGGCGCGGTCATGCCTCTCCACGTCTTCGAGCCGCGCTATCGAGCGATGTTGCGAGACGCGCTCGCATCCAACAAGCTGATCGTGATGGCGATGCTCGGCGACCCATCGATCACGGACGCGAGCGGGCAGCCGCTCTTCGCGGGCGTGGCCGGCGTCGGGCTCATCACCGAGCACCATCGCATGTCGGACGGCCGCTCGAACCTGCTCTTGCGGGGCGTCGCGCGCGTGCGCCTCACGGAGGTCCCTTCGCAGAAACCATATCGCCGCGCGCACGGCGTCGTTCTCGCGGATGTGGCGGTGAGCGTGCCCGTCGTCGAGACCACGGCGCTCATGTCCGAGGCGACCGCGTTCGCTGGAGAGGTCGCGAGGCGCGAGGGTAGCTTCCGGTTCCAGCTTCCGAAGGGGATCTCACCCGGTGAGCTAGCCGATCTCTGCGCGCACCACATGGTGGCAGAGGGCGCCGAGCGCCAGCGCATCCTGGAGACGCTCGACGTGCGCGTGCGCGTGCGCGAGGTGACGGCGGCCATCGCGATCCAGCATCATCGCTTGCGCAAGGCCGACCGCTCCACGCTCAACTGAGCGGCCGCGCCTTCCCCGCGGACGCACTGAAACTGGGCGAGCTCGGCGGCGGGGACCGACAGCTCCTCCATCACGCTGCGCGCGTCCGCGCAGGTGACGCGCAGCTTGACGACGCTCGCCGTCTCCTCCAGCAACACGATCCGTGCGGGCGTTGCGTTCACCGACAGCGAGAGGCCCAGCAGTCGAATCGCATACACCGCGTTCTTGAACGACAGACCCGGCGTCTCCGTGTCTCCGACCCAGCGGCGATCACCCCACGTGGTGTTGACGAGCAGCCCCTTGTCGCCATGACCCACGACCAGCACGAAGTGATCGAGCCCCCACTCCGGATGCTGCGTAGGCAGCACCTTCACGCCCGCGAGCACCGGATCGCCTTCGTCCAGCGCGCTTGCGACCCACGTCGCGAACGGCGCGAAGCCGCGCTTCTGCGCAGCGTAGAACGTGTGGCGAACGCCGAGCGCCGTGAGCGCGACGGGCAGATCGGTCGAATAGAGATCCGGATGCGCTGGCTTGCCCGCCTGGTTGATGAGGCGCTGCGGAGCCCACATGCCCAGGTGAAGGAGCGCCTCCTGGATCGCGGTCTCACCGCACCAGCCTGCCGGCGGCGACTCGGGCGCCTGCGACCGCGCGGGGATGGGTAGTCCGTCCGCGACCTGCGCCGACATGCTGGTGGTCGCGTTCGATGCGGTGGCCTTCGGCGCAGGGGTCTTCGCAGGTGGGAGCTCCGATGGTGGCGCCGGCCGCTGGCTACACTCCCACAACAAGACGAGTGCAAGGGACGCGCGCATCGGTGATTGGGACCTTGGTAGACACTGTCTCCTTGGGCGTCGGTCGTTTTCGTGACGAGAACGGGGCGGCCTTCCCAAGTGAGGGCAACATGCTCCTCTCTTCACGTCGACTGGCCATGATACTGGGACTTTTCGCGGGTGGATGCGGCCAGATCGCAGCCGATCCCTCCGCGTCCGGCACCGGCAGAGACCCCGCCGCGACACCGAGCGCCACGGAGCCAGGAGCTTCGTCCGGACCGCCCGCCGCGTCGGTCCCGCCCACATCCAGCAGCGACAACACGCCGGCAGAGGAGACGAGCATCGGGCCGACGCGACCGCGTCTCGCGCCAGCGATCTGCAGCGGCGCCCCCATAGAGCCCGCCGCGTGGCACAGCGCAGGTGCGCTCGCGCTCGGCGTGCAGGGCCTCTGGATCGCGTGCGACGGTTCGCCCACGGCGCTGTGTCCTGCGGGTGACTCGGTCATTCTCATCGGCGATCCAAACTTCACGGGGAACGCTGGCTCGCGCGCCGCGTCCTGCGGAAACCTGACGTCGCACGGAAGCGGGTTCACCGCGGATCCAGCGGCAGTCTTCACCTACGAGATCGTGGACGCCGGTGGCGGTGCATTCTCGTTCCACGCATGGAACGCCGCAGTCGACCGCAGCTTCGATGTCGTCTACTTCGGCGACACGATGCCCACGTCGTTCGACGCTGCCCTCAGCCTCACGACCGCAACGACGAGCGGCGCGCTTCGTCGCACGGAGTTCACCACCTACTAGTTTCGCGCCGCGCTCGCGTGGTCGCGTTTGCTTCGATCCTGTCAGAGCTGCGTGAGCCGCACGTTGTCGAAGCGCGCGGTGGTGTTGCCCCACTGGCCGTCGGTCTCGAGGCCGATCTCGGGGTACACGTACATGAGCGTCGCCTTCGTGTCGGCGGTGTGGACTCCGCTGACGCCGCCGACCTTCATGCCGTCCATCTCGACAGACATAGAGCCCGCCGATGCGAACGTGAACGACACGCGGAAGTGGTGCCACGCACCCTGAGGGATGGTGACGGAGAGCGGGACCTTCGTGGTGGTCAGCGTGCCCGACCCGTTGAACGTGTTGATGTATGCGGCCGCCTCGGTCTTGCCGAAGCACAGCGAGGCGTACTCGCGCTGGTCCGAGGGGACCTGGAGCACGCAGGCGTAGTTGTTCGCGATATTGCTTCCGCTCGTGTTGAGGTCCGCCGTGGTGTTCAGATCGAACTCCATCGCGAACGCGCCGTTGCCTGCGCCCGTCTGTAGCCCCACGTCGTGATAGATGTAGTTCGTCGCGTGCGCCGGCAGCGTGGCGAGGACGGAGTGGGGCGCGGACTTCGCGTCCAGGCTGTCGAGCACGATGGTCCCCGCACCCTGCTCGTCCTTGCCCCAGTTCGACGCGAGCGTCGCCGACTCGTCGAAGTCGTCGCATGCGAGCAGCGCACCGCCAGCATCCGTCATGCAGAACGTGCTCTTCGCCACGTTGCCAGCGTCGGGGTTCGGCGCGATGGCTTCGCCACCATCGTTGCCACCACCGCCACCGCCACCACCACCCCCACCACCAGTGCCCGCGTCGCCCGTGGCCTTGTTCACGTTGTTCGAGGTCTGCTCCGTGGTGGGCTCGCTGGTGTACCCCGACTCGAGCGAACAGCCGAAGGCCGCCGCGCACGCCGCGAGCACCAACCCACCGTTTCGCCAGAGAGCAGCCACATCATAATCGTACCTCCTTTCCACTCGCGCACTAGGCATTTTCGGCTGCGGCGCGGGTCATGCGTCCAGGTGGGCGTCCAGGTGGGCGGGTGCAGGTCAACTCACGGAAGAGCGTATTTTGCCCGGAGATTCGTCTCCAGCTCCACCACGCTCTGGTCTGACACAGTGCCCTGAAGGACCACGATGCCCATCAGTCCGATCGTATCAGGCGATCAGCGGTACGGCCTGCCTGGCTTCTCGAATCGCGCGAGCTCGATCTCCGCCTTCACGCGCTCCGGATGCTCGGGACCGCGATGCGCCGACAGGATCTCATTGGCGTGTTGGACCAAGGACAGCGCCTCCGGATCACGACCCTGTGCACGAAGGACGCGAGCCAGCGCGAGCTCGATATCCGCAGTGAACGGCTGCGGGACCACGAGCTTCGTGAGCGCATCGCGCATGCACGCAGCGGCGCGCGGGAGGTCGCCATGTTCGCTCGCCTCCAACCCAAGCTCGTACGCAGCGCACGCCTCCGTGACGACGTCCTTCCACTTCGCAGACAGCGCCCGCACCTCCTCGAGTGACCGCCGTGCGCCGGGCTCACCGCGCAGACGCTCCATCCGCGCGTGCTGGAAGTCTGGCTCCATGTATGAGCACTGCTCGCCGAACAGTGCCCGCATGATCCTCCGTGCATGATCCACATGAACCTGCGCGGCGTTCGTGTCGTTGCGATCGAGCTCGAGCCGCGCGAGCTCCGTGCGTGAAAACACGCTCAACGGATTGTCGGGACAGCTGCCTGCCTCCGCAACGGCGATCGCCCTCAACCATTCGGCCGTCGCCGCATCCAGGTCGCCCAGCGCCTCGTGCGCCCGCGCGAGCGCGTCCAGGATCTCCGCCTTGTACATGGGCGACGTCGAGGGCTCCGGCGCAGCCATCGCAAGAGCGCGTTCGAGCGTGCTCTTGGACTCGGCGCACTTGCCCGCCATCCTCAGCTGGTGGCCTTTCCGGACCAGGTCGGTGATCTCGTCGCGCAGCGCTTGCTCGGTCTCGGTCTCCATCAGCGTGGTCCCCGTTACCGGCATCACGACGATCGCGGAGCCGCCTTCAATGTGCGCGTGGAACATATTGAGCTCCAGCATCCGCCGCGGCGGATCCTTTTCTGGCGGGTCGAGTACGAGGTACATGTTGCCGAACGCGAACGGCGCGCGCGTGTCGGCCGCGCCCATCTCGGCGAGCCGTGAGATGACCTTGGCGCACAGGCGAGACCTGCTTCCCGGACTCGAGCCGTACGGGCTCGGGCCATTGCCCCACACGCCGTTCGAGCGAAAGTCCATCCGCGGCTCGGGGCCGCTCACGACGCGGAGGTGCGTCGCGTTCTCGGGCCCAATCCGGAGGAGGAGCGCGTTCGAGAGCCGTATTATCGGGTGATCATCGGCCATCGGGCCATCTGTATTGGGCGCTCGTCCGAGGTCCGCGAAGATGTCTTCGAGAAGTCCCATTCTCAATCCCTGCCGCGCGGGAGCTCGAGGGTGACCTCCGCCCCGCCGAGCGCACCACGCTCCACCGTGAGCTGACCGTTGCTGGCCTCCATGATGCGACGCACGACCGCGAGGCCCATGCCTGTTCCCGTCGCGCGCGTCGTCACGAACGGTTGACCCAGCCGCTTCACGACCGCCTCTGGGATGCCGACGCCTTCGTCCTCCACGGCCCAACGCACGACCGTGTCGGTGCTCACGATCGAGATGCGGATACGCTCCTCTGGCTTGGTCGATTGCACGGCATTGCGCAGTACGTTGACGAGCGCCAGCTCCAGCAGATCTGGATCGATCCACGCAACGGTGCCCTGCGTCGCGGACATCTCGATCGTGCGGCCCGCGAGCTCGCCCCGCGTCATGAGCACGCGCGTCGCGCGCTCGGAGAGCTCCTCGAGCGTAAAATTGCGCGGACGCGGCGTGAGCGGGCGGCCAAGGTCGAGCAGCTGCGTGACCACGTGTTCGAGGCGCGCGCTCTCCTCCGCGATGATCTGGAGCAGTGACTGCGCCCCTGGCGACGCGTGTCCCTCGCGCTTCAAGAGCACCACCGCGTTCATGATCGACCCGACGGGGTTGCGAACTTCGTGCGCCATCAGGCCTGCGGCCTCACCCAGCGCGGCGAGTCGCTCTCGTTCCACGCGCTCTTTCCGCAGACGGATGTTCTCGACAGCCCACGAGCTCCGCGAACAGATCCAGCGCGGTGGCGACCAGAGGATTCAGCGCGTCACCGGTCACGACCAGCGCACCGTACGGAGCGTTGTCCACGAACAGCGGCGCCTGCACCATGTGCTGCGCGGGCAGCAGCGGAAGCAGCCGCTCCGCGACCGGCTCCGGGAACGCCTCTCGCACGAGGCGGACGCCGTCCTGGAAGAACGCCGCCTTGCGCTTCATGAACGACGGATTGAGCCGTGTGAGGATCTCCTTCGGCGGCCTTGGCAGGTCCACCGTGCGACCCAGCGGACGGTTGGGTGTGGCGCTCGGGCCATAGCGAAGCAATGGATTGTCCTCGTCCATGAGCAGCACGGTAGCCGTGAACCCGCGCGCGCTCAGCGTCTCCACGGCTTCCTCGAGCACCTCCTGCTCGGTGGCGCAGCGGGAGAGCGCTCCGGCCGCACGTGCGAGCGCGGAGGTCACGTCCTGGCCGAGCGCCTCGGGGTGCGCGTCGATCAACGTGACCAGCGTGTCGTGGTTGTTGTCTGCGAGACGCCACTCCACGCGCATCGGCCGCTCCTCACCGCCGGTGGTCAGGATGCGGCACCACAACCGGCCGGAGCGCTGCGGCTCCGCGGACTCGCGGTTCTTCGTGAGCTGGAAGAGCACGTCGCGATCGGCCGGGGCGATCAGCTTGTCGAGCATCCCAGGGACCGACTTGCCGACGAGATCGCTGGCCTTCCATCCAGTGAGCGACTCGAACCGGTCGTTCACCGCGCAGATCGCGCCGTCGTGCGTGGCCAACGCAGCCACGGGGAGCTGGTGGAGGTCCACGTCGAAGCGCACGCCGAATGACTGGGAGCTCTTTTCGGGGATCATGTTGGGCGCAGGAATAGATCGACCGACATTCGAACCGAGGTGAGCGCGAGCGCCGGATCATAGCGCGGCCCCTCGTCCCGCATGAACGCGTGCTGCGCGTTCCATTCGTGCCAGGTGAAGCGCACCTTCTTCTCCGTCAAGCGCGCGAGGATCTTCGCGCGGCCTTCGTCGTCAACGTGAGGATCCTGTCGGCCCCACACCATCATGAGCTCGCCGCGAATGTCAGAAGCGCGCGCGAGCGAGTCGTCACCGCCCTTGCCCAGCGAGCCCTTGTGGAGATCCGTCGCGTAGAAGCACGCCGTGCTGCGGACGCGCGGATCGAGCGCACATCGATACGCGAGGTGCCCGCCGATGCAGACGCCCATGGCGTGAACGGCGCCGCTCGCGTCGTCGCGCGAGAGCAGATGGTCGATGACGGCGCGCGAGTCCGCGTCGTAGGCGTCCGTGGTCTTGCCGATCTTGTGCGCGTTTCCGGCGTCCGTGCCGCTCTTGTCGTAGGGCAACACTGTCCCGATCGGCAGGAGCTCATGGAAGATCTCCGGGACGCACACGACGAACCCGTGGCCCGCCATGATCGCCGCAGTGCGATGGATCGGTCCAGTTCGCTGGAAGATCTCCGAATAGAAGACCAGCCCTGGATAACGGCCAGCGCCCGCTCCGGAAGCGAGCGGACGATAGACGTACGTCCTCATCGGTCCCGTCGGTGTCGCAAGCTCGATGGTCGACTCTTCGAAAAGCATCGACCCCGAGTGTACTACTTCGCGATGACGGTGACCTTGTGGCTCAGCGTGGTGGCCATGGTGTTCACGGCGCGGGTGGCGCTCGCCTTGCTTGCGTAGAGCTCACCCTTGGCGAGGTGGGTGCCGTTCAAGCTCAGCAAGTTCACCGCGTACTGGCCGTTGGATGCCTGATGAATTTCGTAATTCGCCACGGAACGCCCGCTTGATTGCGCGTCATTGATGATGGCGGTCACGCTGCTCGCCGCGCCATAGCCGTCCGAGGTCAGCTCGATCTGGCTGTTGCTCGCGCGGAGGCGAAAGTAGTACAGGCCATTTGCACCTTCGAAGGTCTCGAAGTGCGCTGCCTTCGAAGAGAGCTCCTCTTGCGCGCTCGTATCGTTCTGCGCGCCGTTCTGCGCGCCGTCGGTCTCTGCGGCGCACGCGCCCACGCTGAGGGTCAACGCGGCGATTCCCGCGAGGCGGAAGCTATTCTTGAACATGGTGGTCTCGGTTCTTCGCGCGACCAGCGAACCGGTCGCCAC
Organism: Myxococcales bacterium; assembly: GCA_025355005.1. Classification (GTDB taxonomy): domain Bacteria; phylum Myxococcota_A; class Polyangia; order Polyangiales; family Polyangiaceae; genus JANXLV01. The sequence continues at coordinate 18,952 of JANXLV010000378.1, forward strand.
GCGAGGCGTCCACTATCAAGGGGACAGTGTGGGAGCAAGTGCTTTTCTCTCACACCTGCTCAAAAATTCCCTGCAGGATCCCCGCGTTTCGCGCGCCATTCCCGGGGCGGCCCACAGCCGCACATGTGGTTGCGGCTACTGGATGTCGAGCGTGACGTTGTCGAAGTCGGCCGAGCTCGCGACCACCGTCGAGCCCGAGTAGTACGCGAGGCCCAACCCCAGCCCGACCTTGCCTGCGACGACCGTGCTCGCGAGCGGGCGATCGATCGCGAGCGCACCGCCGATCTTGATCGTGTAGTGACGCGCCGACAGATCGATGAGCACCTCCACGTGGGTCCATGCACCTGCGGTGGGCACGACGGAGAGTGGATACGAAAGGTACGTGGCGCCGCCGGCGTCCGTTGGAACCCGCTCCTGCGCGAACGCCTTCGTGGGCGTCACGTAGACCACGATCGCGGCCTTGCCGAGCTCGACCTCCGAGAGCTGCGCACCGCCAGTGGGGTCAACCGCGGAGACGCGCACGCCGTACGTGAGGCGCACGCTGGTTGCCGGTATCGGTACGAAGGCTTTCTCGAGCAACTCAACGCGACCCATGCTTGTGTCCGCGAGCCCCGCAGTGATCGACACCGTGACCGCAGCTGGCGCCGACAGCGGTCCGTTCTTGTCGAGCGCGAACGCGCCTGTGGCCGCAGGTGCCTGGAGCACGCTATCGAAGCCGCTCTGCGTCGTGCCCTGATCGAAGTCGGCGCAGAACGTTGGCTTCGGAGACAGGGTCGAGCAGAAGGGCCCGCCGTCTCCGCCGCTGGCACCGCCGTCTTTCTCTCCGCTGCCACCGCTGTCGCTCGAGCCCTGCGTGCCGCCGTCGACGTCGCCGCCGGTGCCGCCGGTGCCATCCACGTTGTTGCCAGAAGCCCCGCCATCACCAGGCGAAGACCCCCCGTCACCGGAGGACGAAGAGCCACACGCTGCCGCGACGGCAACGGAGGCCGCGGCGACCGCGACGAGAAGAGCGCGAATCCCCGCGCGAGGTGCCAACCGGCTCAGTGTGATCACGCAGGGAGTATAGGCCTACTTCGACCAGGTGCACGCGACGTTGTCGTAGTGCACGCGCCAGCCGGGTGCGTTCGAGAGCCCGAGGAGGAGCTGCGCTTCGGTCGGCGCGATACAGCCCGCGTCCGGCCCCGTGTGGATCGGCGCCACGTTCCCGAGCGGCGTGGCAACGTCGCCGGTCATCGTCGACACCCGCATCTCTCCGAAGCATGCGTTCGGGTCGAGCGTGATGTCGATCCGCAGCCGGCTCCATGCGCTCACGTCGTAGAGCGGCAGGTTCGTTTCGACGTTGCCTTGCACGCCCATGCTCGCCCATGCGCTCGCGACGTACGGCGCCATTCCCTCGTAGAAGAGGTACACGTTGAAGGTCGTGAACGAGCCGTCTCCAGACTTCCCACTGCCGTTCAAGGTCCAGAGAAGTCCGTGACTCATGCCGACGGTGGCGCGGACGTCGAACTCGCACTGCAGCTTTGTCGGCGGTGCACCCACGCCCTTAGAGAGCTGTGCGATGTTGAAGGGTGTGACGGTCAAACCTCCGGTGTTGTCCGCCACCAGGGAGCGCCCAGGCGAGGTCGCGGTGGCGTCGTCTAGCGCGAGGAACGAGCCATCGGTGGTCTGGATCCCGTTCCAGCCGATGCCGAGAGCGTGTTCATCGAAGTCGTCGCAGAACGTCGCGTCGGTCGCGGCGCAGAAGGCCGTCTTCGCGCCACCGTCGTTCGCAGCGCCGTCCGCAGTGCCGTCCGCTGCGCCGTCCGCCGTGCCTCCTTCGTCGAGGGTCTTTGCGTCGGAACCGGAGAACGCTCCGCATGCGACCACGGCACCGAAGCCCATCAGCCCGATCACGACGCATGGAAGGACGCGCCTGCGCATCACTTCAATGTACACCACTCTGGTCAGTAGCCCGGGTCGGCCTGCTGGAATTTGGTGATAACCGCCTTGGTCTCGCCGGCAGCGCAGCTGACGCTCATTGTCTTCTTCGCCTGCTCGGTTACGAACATCACCGTGTGCGTGCCGATGCTCACGGGTGCTCGCACGCGTGGCGTAAAGCCCAGCGCGACGCCATCGACGAACGTCTGGCTCGCGGGGATCGAGTTGATGTTCAGGAAGCAGCCGCCCAGCGCGACCGCGATGCTGCCTGGTGTGCCGCCTCCGCTCGATGCGGAAGCTGCGCTGGGCCGGCAGGTGTCACCGTCCCATACGCTCCCGGAGGGGCAGGTGACTTCGCCAATGCATGCATTCTGCACGCGATGCGAACCGACGGGGCAGCTGACCTCCGCCACCACGCACACGCCCCCGTTGAACCGCGAGCCAGCAGGGCACTCGACCGGGGGCTTCGCAGGCGCGCTGCCGTTTCGACCGGTCGGCCCCCATGCGTCGGATTCGTCATCCTTCGCGCGCGGGGGTGGCTGCACGATCGGCACGACAACGGTGGAGGGCGGCGGCGCGCTCGACGAAGCAGCAGGTGGGCTCGCACCTCCGCACGCGCATAGCCATGCAGCGAGCCACCACGGGTAGCGCCGCGATCCTGAAGGCGTGCCGCGTTCGACCATGCGCCCAATGGTAGCGCGCGGGTGCGCGGCGTCGATGTCAGAGCGACGTCAGAGCGATTCCAGGAAACCGACCAGCGCTTTGCGCTCGTCCGGCGTGAGGGCGGTGGCCTCGCCCATCGCGATTGAGCGGTCGTCCAGCAGCGCGTCGAGCGATGCATAGCGGCCGTCGTGGAAGTACGTCCGCCTGCCGCCCAGCGCAAAGAGTCGTGGCGTGCGCACGTTGAGGTCCTTCGCGAGGAGGTGTGACGTGCTGTCGCCGTAGCCGCGCGCCGGGTCGTGACACTTGCTGCAGTCTGCCTTCTCGAAGGCCTTCTCGCCATCGCCGATTCGCTTCGTTCCGGTGCGGTGGAGGGAGCGCACGTACGTGAGGAGCGCGTCCATGTCCGGCTGCGGAAGACCCGCACCCGCGAGGTGGATTGCGATCGTGTCCTTCACGTGGCGCTCCAGCGTGGGGCTCTGCGAGTCCCAGCCGTACGGCCCCACATCGGGAAGATCGACCAGCGACATGGGGCGCCGCTTGCCGCGCGGCGTGCTCCACACGACGTCGTCATCGTGACCATCAGGATGGCAGTGCGCGCAGGAGAATCCGAGCGTGGAGATGCGCGCGTCTGCCATGTGAAAGAGCTCACGGCCGTGCTTCCACGTTGGATCGAGCGGTTTTTCCAGTGCAAGCGTGCGCTGGGTCCCTGCCGTGAGCTTGCCGTTTGCCCGCACGTGGCGCGTGAGTGTGCGCGCCTCGCTGGCCCACGCGATCACGTCTCCGGTCTTGTCGTCCAGGGCGATGCCTGCTGGCGCACCCTGAATGGGGACGGACTGCATCTCGTTCGTCGCCACCCATTCGGGGCCGACCTTCACCAGTGCGTAGCGCGACAGATGTTGATCGCCCATGCATGCGATCACCACCTCCTTGTGTTCGCGGTCCACGACCATCGCGCGAGGCAGACTGCACGCGCCCCGTCGCCGTCGGTCCCCGGCGTTGACGATCTTCTTGTCCGTCACCCGGACCAGATCGATACCGATGGACAGCGCGCGCACCGGTGCGGGCATCGAGTTGACCATGGGCTTCATGCCGAAGCCTGCGCCGCTGCCACCGCCGTAGCTGGAGCCGGAGCCGGTGGTGGTGGAGAGCGAGCCCAGGACGACCACGCGTCCGTCGAGCTCGCTGAGCGCAAAGTGCTGCGTCGCCTCGATGTCAGAGATGGTCATGCACTCGTCGGTCATCGCGCTGGTGCAGACGTCCGGCTCCGTGAGATCGATCGCGTCGAGCGTGCCGTCGGCCTTCACCACGCTGAGCGGGCCGCGGCTCGCATGACCGACGATCGCGTCGCCGCTCGGAAGCAGGAGTAACGAGCGGGGCTCGCGTGAGAGCAGCGTCGTCTTCGTGGGCTCACCCGATGCGAGCGAGAGCCTCTCAAGCGAGTGACCCAGCGCGGAGACCACGATGAGCTCGACGTCCGTGGCTCCGAGCGCGACCGGCTCCGCACGCGTCGCGACCGTGCGTGCGCTCTCGAACGTGCCCACACTGGTGGCGTGCGCCTGGAGCTCCACCACCGAAGATGCGTCGCGCAGCGCCACGTAGAGCGATCCCGAGGCCAACGTGAGCGACGATGGAGCGCCCGGCACGGGTGTGCGACCGAGCACCTCGAGCGACGCTGCGTCCACGGTCACCACGGCCTTGTCGTCCGCGTCCGCGAGGAAGAGCACCTCCCGAGAGCCCCACTGCGCGCGGGCGAGCGGTCCGGACGTCTTCGCGGCGGACGGCGTCAGCTGCGTGTGAGGAAAGGGCGGGGCATGAGGCGTGGCGATCCCTGCGTCCATGACCCCGACCACCGGCACCGCCTTCTCGGTGGGCGCGCTGTCGCGCTTGCAGCCCGCAAACGAAGCGGCGAGCGCGAAGAGGGAGATGCAGACAACGGTTCTCACGGAGAGCATGTCGTTCCCCGATCAAAAGGTGTGACCGACCGTGTGAGGCGACCATCCATCTCGGGGTCAGTATAGGCCGGGAATCAGTGCTATATGCGCTGTGGAATGCTTCGCCAGCTGCGCCTTCTACGAGGGGTCTTCGTCGCGGTGAGCGCGCTCGCGTGGCGTCCTGCTCAGCCCTCGTGACGTTCAACGGACTGGCGAACGGGGTGGCCGCGGAAGGCGGCGCGGATGCGACGGGCCTCGTTGACGCCGGACCTGACGCTCCTCTTTCCGCGGAGGATGCTGCACCAGACGCCGCCTTCTTCGCGGACGATTTCGATCGCGCCGACGGTGGGCCGCTCGGGAATGGCTGGCTCATGAAGGCCCCGGACGCGTTCACGCTGTCTAGCGGCACCGTACTTCGTCTGACCACGACCACCGAGTACACCGACAACATCGTGTACCGCCCCGGGGAGAACCTTGGCGACTTGAAGATCTCCGCGGAGGTGAACCTCATCGCGAACAGCGGTCCGTGCGCGCAGCTGCATGCGCGCGTGCAGAGCTCAGTGACGAAGTCCGACCAGCTGGACGACTACATCTTCTTCATCGAGTGCAGCCCCACGTCGATCGCGCTGCTGCGACAGCACGGCAACGGCGGCTCGTTCGTCAAGCTCTCGTCAACGAACATCCCTACCATCAAGGGGGGCGATCGCCTTCGGCTCACCTTCTCGGTCACCGGCGCCGACAACGTCGCGCTCGTGGGAACGGCGGAGCGGGCAGGCCAGGATGGAATGTTCGTCATGCTCGGGATGACCAGCTTCCTGGACACGGACCCCACCCGCATCCGCACTCCCGGAAGCTACGGGTTCAGCGCCGCATCGGACGACAAGACCGCCGCCTACAGCTACGACGTCTTTCGCCGCACGTCGCTCTGACGCGTTCGGGACGGGTGAGAAACGCGATGGAGCGGACCGCGCGCGGGTCGCGCGTGTCACCGCGGAGAGACACGCGCGGCGCGGGCAGCAGCGTCTGCAACACCAGTGAGCGCGTACTCGTCCATGTGATTTCTCCACTGCGCCCGCAAACACGCGAGGCGCACACGTAGGTGATTTCATTCAAGTTGCGCGCGTCCATTTTCGCGTCAGCTTTCCTCGACATGCGTATGCGCGTCGTTGTTGGTCGTGCAACGTTGGCCTGCTCTGCGCTGCTCGCGTGCGTGCTCTCCAGCACCGCCGCGCGGGCAGACACCGCGAGCCACGAGCGAGCCGTCGCGCTCTTCGACGAGGGCGGCAAGCTGCTCGAGAGCGGCCACTGCGATACCGCCATTCCGAAGCTGCGCGAGAGCCTGGAGGCGGAGTCGTCGGTGGGCGCACGGCTGGCGCTGGCAGCGTGCTTCGAGGCGACGGATCCGCAGAACGCATGGCGCATCCTGAAGGAGGCCGCGAGCCTGGCGGCCACGAATCGCGATGACCGCGTCGTGGCCATCGAGGCGCGGGCATCCACGCTCGAGAAGACCTTGCCCACCTTCCGCGTGAGGGTGCCAACCGCGCTCGTCGACGAGGCTCAATTCGAGCTTCGCGTCGACGGAAAGCCCGTGGACAAGTTCTACCTTCGCAGCGGCGTCTTCACTGCCGCGGCGGGGCCGCATCAACTGGAAGCAACGGCACCGATGCGCCACTGGTCGGCGACCGTCGTGGCGGACGTGAAGGCACCCGGACAGGCGCGCGTGGCGATGGAGCCCGACGGCTGCCCGCCGCCGCGGTCGGACGCGATCGCCCCACCGAGCGAGCCCGTTGGGTCGTCGCGGCGCGCGCTGGGCCTGACCATTGGTGGCGTCGGTGTGGCGGGGCTCGCGACCGGCGCAGTCTTCGGCGTCCTCGCCTTGAACAAGAGGAACGACATCCAGGCCGCATGCGGAGGCAACATCGGAAGCTGCACGGCACCATCAGGCTCACTCGATCTGGACAAGCAGTCGGAGCGGACCACGGCCACCGCCTCCACCGTCGCCTTCATCGGCGGCGCGCTCGCACTCGTGGGCGGAGGCGTCCTGTACTTCACTGCGCCTTCACCGACCAGCAGGACCGGCCAGCTCCGGATCGGGCCGCAGATCGGCCAGAAGGACGCCTCCGTCTCGGTGCTGGGAACATGGTGAGCCTTCTTCGCTCCACGGTCGGTGCGCTCGTCACCGCGCTCGCGCTCGGCGGCGTTGCCGTGCTTGCTGCATGCACGTCCATCGCCAACGTCGACCTCTCGTACACGGACGCCGGTGACGCCACGGACATCGGCAGCGAGGCGTCGACCGCCGCAGACGGTGGCCCATCCTCTGCCGCTGACGCGACGATCCTTCCGCAACAAGAGGACGCGCAGACGTCGACCGCCGTTGCATGTCAAGGGGCCGACGGCTCGTCGTGTGACCAGACGCAAGGGCTCGGCTGCTGCGTGCCCCCGGCGGGCGGGACGCCGTTCTGCTCCGACCTTCAGAACGCGCCGACCACGTGCGGCGGCGGCCTCTTCATGGCCTGCGAGAGGACAGACCAGACGAGTGAGAGCGAATGCTGCTGGAACGGGAACGGCCCCGGAGCATTCACCGCGTATGCAGCCTCGTGCGGTGCGCGCTCGCTTGCCTGCACCAGCAATCTCGATTGCCCGATCGGCACGCCATGCAACACGGTCCATTGCCGCGGCCTCGCGATCGGGGCGTGTGGCACCACGCCCCGGTGCCCTTGAAGCGTCCCTGCAGCGTCCCTGAAGGCACCGCAGCTACTCAGAAGCGTTCGCAGTGGTCCTTGATCATCCGCTCGCCGCTCGGGCACAGCGGCTTGGCTGGAGCGGTTGGACGCGGCGGCGCTGCACCTTCGCTCACGCGCATCAGCTGCACCTCGATGCGTGGCTTGCTTCCATCAACCGTGACCGTGCGGCTCACGTAGGCATCGCGCGAGACAGTGACCTTGGCGGTCTCGCCCGGTGCGATCGAGATGTCCTTCGGTGCCATACCGACGTCGATGTCGTCGCGCCGAATGGTCGCATCCAGCGGGTTCGCGATGATCGTGACGATCTTGAAGTCCACTGCTGGTCGATCGCCGCGCGGTGAGCTGCCGTTCGTCGCGATCGCGCTCGGCGATGGGGTTCTCTCGCTGGAGCCGGGAGGAGCGCGTGTCTCCTCAACGCGGGAGATCTCCTCGGTGCCGTGCAGGAGAGCGCGCATCGCGACGAGACCCGCGCCGGAGAGAGCCACGACGCCGAGCGCGATCCAAGCTGCACGCGGCAGTCCTCGCCGTGCTGGCGTCGCCCCGACCGCCGCGTACCCACCCGATCTGTCGGCCCACGAACCGCGCGAAGGCTGCGCACCGCGCGGTACACTGGGCGTGGCGGCGGGGATGATGCCCTGCGACGCAAGACCAAGCGCGCTCACGAGCTCCGTCATGGTCGCGAACCTACCGCGCGGATCCTTGGCCATGCACTTCTCGATGACGGCGTCGAGCGCAGGCGGAACGTCGGGCCGCAGCTGTCGCACTGGCGTTGGCGCCTTGTGCATGTGCTGGGACAGGATGCCCATGAAGCTCTCCGCGTCGAACGGCACGTGTCCCACCGTCATCTCGTACATCATCACCCCGAGCGAGTAGATGTCCGTGCGACGATCGACCGTCTTGCCCTCTGCCTGCTCGGGCGACATGTAGTGGGGTGTTCCGAACACGCTGCCGGCCATGGTCAGCCGCTTGCTTTCTCCACTGACCTTGGCGATGCCGAAATCAAGCACCTTCACGAAGTCCGGGTGCTCGGCCCCGCGCTTCAACATGACGTTGTCTGGCTTGAGGTCGCGGTGCACGATGCCCGCCTGGTGGGCGGCATGCAGGCCGTTCGCGACCTCGCTCGCGATGCGCATGACGTCGTGTGCAGGAAGGCCGCGCCGCTCCATCATGCGCGCGGCCAGGCTCTCTCCCTCCAGGTACTCCATGACGAAGTACGGCGCGCCGTCAGGCAGTTGTCCGAAGTCCACCACATCCACGATGTGGGGATTTCCAATGCTGGACGCAGCGCGGGCCTCGTTCAGGAAACGCCGCACGAGGTCAGGTGCGCCGACCATCTCCACGCGCAGGATCTTGATCGCGAAGCGCTTGTCGATGACCTTGTGCCGCGCGGCGTAGACCACCCCCATGCCGCCCTGACCGATGCAGCGCTCGACGACGTAGCGGTCGTCGAGGGTCGAACCCACGTAGGGATCGCGGCTCGGGCTGCGCTTCAAGGGCTCCGCCAACGTGGGCGCGTCCTCGCTAGAAGGAAGGGTGGCTGGGTGCCGAGGGCGGGAATCCATCCGGAGCTGACTCAGACGAAGGGTAGCACGAGCGCTCAGGCCAGGTATCCGGCGGTCTCGAGGCATGCGATGGTGTTCCCGAAGGGGACTGAACCATGAGTCTTTTGAGCCAACCACTCGACGGAACGCACGCCGGCCTTGCGCCCGTGCTGCAGCTCTACGCGTTGTCGAGCGCGATCGTGATCCTGACGATGTACGGACTCGGCGTCCTCACAGCGAAGAAGCGCGCGGAGAAGAAGGTGGTGATCAACGCGGAGGACGTGAAGGTCAACTCCGGCGCCAAGGTAAGCGACGAGGAACACCCCGAGGTGCTGCGAGTGAAGCGCGCGCACCTCAACGCGATGGAGAACGCTCTCCCGTTCTTCGTGATCGGCTTCCTGTACGCGCTGACGGAGCCGAGCGTACTCATGGCGAAGGTACTGTTCTTCACCTTCATCGGCGTGCGCCTCTTCCATGCGGCCTTCTACGTGAACGCGAAGCAGCCATTCCGCACGGCGTCGTTCGCGGTGGGCGCCGTGGTCAACCTGGTGATGCTGGCGCAGGTGCTGCGGGACGTGATCCCCGCCCTCTTCTGAGCGTGAGCGCAGTCACTCCACGTTCGTGATCCGGAACAGCTCCCGCTGCTCCTTCGCTGCGCCGCCTTCGGTGATCGCGAGCTTCACCGGCGGCCCGGGCATGGTGTTCGCAAACCAGAAGCGGCTCACCTTCGCACCCTCCGTCACCGTGTAGAGCTTGCATGGGTACGTGCCGGCGGGCACGGTGATCGACTCCTCCGTGACCGCGACGCGCGAGGCCGGAAATGCTGCGTGGTCGCGCAGCTCCTGCCACGTCGCGCTGCCGCGGACGGGCTCGCCGACCATGTGGCCCGTCGCGTCCAGCGTCACGTTCTCCACTTCCGCGCCGCCCTTGTTCACGCGGATGAACGTGAGCACGCGGACCTCGCGCGGCTTGCCCGGTACCTCCACGTTCCATTCGTAGCGGCGGCCGGTGCGCGACGACTCCCGGATCTCGTCGGCGGTGTACGGCGTGCTGGCGGTGGCCTCTCCCGCTTGTGGTGTAGCGGGTGCCTTCTCGCTGGGACCGCACGCCGCGGCGGCGAGAAAGAGCGACAGCGCGAGGACCGGTGCCGCGACCATGCGGCGATCACGGAGGGAGCGTCGAATCATCCCCCGAAGGTATCACCAGTGCACCGCCCGTAGCGGCCAGCGTGGCGCGGTCGTTCTGCGCCGCTTCGCCCAGCTTCTGCGCGCCCGGCGCCGCCGGATAGTCCCTGACGAACGCGATGGCCTTGCCGAAGTAGAGCAGCGCTTCGTCACGCGCTCCTTGGTTTTCGAGGACCCACGCAAGCTTGTACCAGGCATATCCGTAGGCGATGTTTGCCGGCGCCGGGAACTCGAGCGCCCGTCGATACGCTGCGCTCGCAAGCGCCCACTTCTCCGGGTCCTGCTGCGCTTCGTCGAAGAAGATATCCCCGAAGTCCACGTAGGCAAACGGCACGAAGCGTGAGTGGGGAGCGAGCGTCACGAGCTGGTAGTAGGCCTTTCGCGCGTTCGACAGATCGCCGCCGCGCTCGTACTCGTGGGCCAGCGAGAACAGGACCTCGTCCTTCTGCGCGTAGCCGGGGTGGTCGTTCACCAGTCGGACGTACGTGCCGATCGCCTTCGCCCGCGCGCTCGACTGGAGCGGTGTCGCGCCCTCGTTCGCTGCCGCAGTCTCCAGCTCCGAGTAGTCCTGCGCGATGCGCCGCAACAGCACCGGACGATCGGGCGCCTGTGCGGGCGTGACGGACGCGAGCGTCTCCAGTCCCTGCACCTCCGTGATGAGCAATGCACGCTTGCGCGCGCCGGGCGGAGCGTCGAACGCGGGACGTGCATCCGTCTTCGCCAGCTGCCGCCTTGCCGGTGCCGCGGGCATCGCCGCTCGGGCCGGGGCGTTCGTCGATGTCGACCCAGGGGCATTGAACGTCGTGTGGGCCGTCTCTGCGTTCGCCCGTGGTGCTGGCGTGGCACCGCATCCGGACAGCGCCAAAACCGTCGTCATGAACGCGATGACGCGTGCATTATGCAACCATCGTTCGGACATGCAACGTCATGCAGCACGGCGCGTGCCGAGCCGCGAACGCCGACACGCACGCGTCCGAGGAGGCCCATGATGTCGCAGTTTGCCGGGTCGCGCGGCAGGGAGCGATGCGAAGCGCGGCGACGAGCTCGCTAGAGACCAGCGGCGCGTGCGGCCACGACGGTGTAGAGCGGGTCACCATAGGCGGCGTGCTCTTCTCGCGCGGTCCACACGAGCTTGATCACGTGCTCGTTGTCCGAAGCGCATGCGGCGCGCGCGATCTCGTCCCATGACGGAACGACGCGTGACCGCATGCGGTCCGTTGCCTCCTCGTCCATGAGCGCCGGCGCGGCCATCGTGATGTACGCAGCAATCAGGGCGCGCGCGAGCACGGCGGTGGCCTGCGCGGGCTCGTCGAGGAGCGGCAGAAGCACGCGTAGCGCATGCGTGGCCGTCAGGCAGTGGAGCGCGGTGAAGTGCGAGGTGCTCGCGTACACGAGCAGCGCGGCGTGCGCCGCAGCGTCGAGCGTGCGCGGACCGTGTGATGCGGCCCGGAGAAGAAGCGCGAGCGCAGGACGTGATGCGACGTCGCCGAGGTCGTCGAAGATCAGCCCACGCTTGCCGACGTAGGCGGTCGCGCCGGCGTCCTTCGCGACGTCCTGCATCAGCACGATGAGCGAGCGTGTGGCCGCGCCATCGGCCGCGCCGTCCGCGGGTTCGAGCGGGAGATGCACATCCGCCATGTACGCGAGCGCCGCTGCGATCTCGTCGACCGGTGAGCCGGGGTTTCCCAGCGCGTACGCGACGCGGATCAGTCCATGAAACGCGCCGCCTGCAAGCCCGGGAACGAGCTCACGCAGCGCATCGCGAGCGACGTCGCGCGGCGCTTCCGAACGAACCCGCGAGCGAAAGAGCTCCGCAAGCTGCGCGTAACGAGCGTGCGTGCCGAGGTGACGCGCGAGCCCCTCGCGCATTGGCTTCTCGGCGGGGTCAGGCACCTTCGGCGCGGGCTCCAGACGGCGAGCATACCGCTCACGAAACGCAACCAGCCGCTCGCGGCTCGCCCCCAGGCCCGCCAGCGCGACCAGCGCCATCGGCAGGTGGTTGCTCAATCCCTTGCGGTACTGCGCGTCGTGCGCGAGCGCATCGGCAGCGAGGAGGTCGGCCACAAGATCCATCAAAGGTCGGCTCAGGGTTTGTCGCGGACCGCGACGCATTTTCCGCCGGTGCACTTCGCGCGCGTGGGCGGCGCCACACAGCTGCCTCCACACACACTCGTGCAAGCCGCGCGGAACTTCGCGAGCGACACCTTGGTCCCAGCCTTGTAGGTCGTGCACTGCGGACAACAAGGGTCCGCCGCGCTGCCCTCCATGTAGACGTCGCAGTCGGCGTCCGCCGAGCAAGCCGTCTCGATCGGCGGCATCGCCCCGCGAGCGGCGGAGGGTGGCGTCGCTGTCGCTGTCGAGGTCGAGGTCGAAGTCGGTGTCGAAGTCGACGTCGGTGTCGTCGTCGAAGTCGGTGTCGTCGTCGAAGTCGGTGTCGTCGTCGAAGTCGAAGTCGAAGTCGAAGTCGGTGTCGTCGTCGAAGTCGAGGTCGTTGTCGCTGTCGCCGCTGTTGCCGGCGTCGCAGTCGTTGCAGGTGCCGGGTCGCACGCGGTGGCGAGCAGCAGAGCTGCCGGGGCAAGGTAGATTCGCATCGAGATCGCATATCACCGTGCGTTGCGGAGTAGAATGCGCACGTGCTTCCCGTCCCTCCGCCCATGCTCCCGATGCTCGCGAAACGCGTCTCCGCCATCCCCGAGGGAGACGACTGGATCTTCGAGCCGAAGTGGGACGGCTTTCGCGCTCTCGTGTTCAAGGACGGCGCGGACATCATCATCCAGAGCCGCGATGAGAAGCCCCTCGCGCGCTACTTTCCGGAGCTCATGGGGCCGCTCGGGAGCATGTTGCCCGAGCGCTGCGTGCTGGATGGCGAGATCGTCATCGCGAACGACCGCGGCCTGGATTTCGAGGCACTTCAGCAGCGCCTGCATCCCGCGGCGAAGCGGATAAACCAGCTCGCCAAGGAGACGCCGGCGGCGGTGGTCTTCTGGGATCTGCTCTGCCTGGGCGACCGCGATCTGCGTGACGAGCCCTTCCGCGCGCGGCGTCTCGAGCTCCTCTCCGTTCTCGCAAAGGCCGAGCCGCCGCTGCACATGACACCCGCCACGACCGACCGTGCGGTGGCGGCAGACTGGTTCTCTCGCTTCGAGGGCGCAGGCCTGGACGGGGTGATGGCAAAGAGCGCGGTCGGCAAGTACGAGCCGAACAAGCGCACCATGCTCAAGGTGAAGCACGAGCGCGAATGCGACGCCGTCGTCGCCGGCTTTCGCTGGCACAAGGACGGCGAGGGGACCGCCGTGGGCTCGCTCTTGCTCGGGCTCTTCAGCGACGACGGCGCGCTCCACCACGTGGGCGTGTCCGCGAGCTTCACCGCAGCGAAGCGGCGCGAGCTCGTGGAGTTCCTCGCGCCCTACCGGGAGAACGCGCTCGAGAACCATCCGTGGAAGGAGTGGGCCACCGCGGATGCGCATCAGGACGGCACGCGAAAGCCCGGCGCGAAGAGCCGCTGGAGCCAGGGAAAGGATCTCTCGTGGATTCCCCTTCGCATCGAGCTCACCGTGCAGGTGGCCTACGATCACATGCAAGGTACACGCTTCCGCCACACGGCCCAGTTCCGGCGCTGGCGCACGGACAAGTCGCCGAAGGACTGCAACTTTGCCCAGCTGGACGTGGTCGCGCCGCAGGAGCTGTCGGAGATCTTCTCGCGGGGCTAGAGCTGCCGCTACGTCGTGCGCTTGACCGCTTCGCGCCAGGCGCGCGTGGGATCGTCGTCGGGGTCGGGCGTCTCCTGCGCGGGCCGAGACGCCTCCGGCACGTTGCGGAGGTTCACACGAATGCGCGTCCAGGTGGACGAGCGACCACGCATCGAATCCACGAGCACGTCATCCACCGCGAGCAGCGCGGCGGCCTCCGGGTACTTCGCCTTCCAGCGAAGGAGCCCTTCGAGCGCGGCGGCCTTGTCGGGTGAGTTCGCGATCGTGAGGAGCGGCATCTTCGACGTGCGGGCTGCGCGCGCCGGTCTGGGGGCTGCTTCCGCAGAGTCGGCCGCAGCTGCCGTCGCGGCCTTCTTGGCGGCTCCCTTCGCACGAGACGGCGCGACGCGTGCGGCCTCGCGCGCCGCCTTCGGGAAGTGAGGCGGCCACGGCGCGTCGCCAAGCCCGGAGGCGTCGTCCTTGGCTGCAAACTCGAGGAGCGCCTCCAGCGACGCGGTCGTCGTGTCCATGTGCTCGTGAGGACAGCCGATCGTCGCGAAGCGCTGGGGCATCGTGAGCACCGTGAAATCAGCCGGATTGCACACTGGCACTTCATCCCACGTGAGCGGCGCAGACACGCGCGCATCCGGAAGCGGGCGCACGGAGTACGCAGACGCCGTCGTGCGATCCTTGGCGTTCTGGTTGTAGTCGAGGAAGACGCCGTGACGCTCCTCCTTCCACCACTTCGACGTGGCGAGCGTGGGAGCGCGCCGCTCGATCTCGCGCGAGAACGCGAGCGCTGCCTGTCGCACCTCGGTGAAGGTCCAGCGCGGCTCTATGCGCACGTTCACGTGGATGCCGCGCGAGCCGCTGGTCTTTGCAAAGCCGCGCAGGCCAAGCTCGGCGAGGAATGCGTTCACCTCGAGCGCGACTCTCCGCACGTCGTCCCACGCAACGCCAGGGCCCGGATCCAGATCGACGCGCAGCTCGTCGGGGTGCTCCACGTCGCCCGAGCGCACGGGATGCGGATGTAGCTCCATGGAACCCAGGTTGGCGACCCACGCGAGGCCCGCGGCGTTGTCCACGACCACCTCCTCCGCTGTGCGTCCGGACGGAAACGAGAGCGTCGCGGTGCGAACGAACGACGGGAGATTCGGGGGCGCGCGCTTCTGGTAGAAAGGCGGGCTCTCGGCGCCGTCGACGAAGCGCTTCAGCACGATCGGGCGGTCCTTGATCCCGCGCAGGGCGCCGTCAGCGACGGAGAGGTAGTAGCGGACGATGTCGAGCTTGGAGAGCTTCGCCTCCTTCGTGAAATATGGCTTGCTCGGGTGGGTGATCCGTACCTCATGTCCACCGACCGAGATCACCTCTGCGGCCTCTTCCTTGCTCACGATTCCGAGGGTACACCAACTGTATGAGTGATGCCCCTTCCGAACCCCCGCGCCGGACGAAGCAAGACGTGCTCGACATGCTCCGCGATCTGGCGGAGCTCACGATGCTCGACGAAGGTGATCCACAGTCATTTCGCGTGCGCGCCTACGAGAGCGCGACCCAGGCGATCACGGCGCTCGCCACGGACGTGAACAAGCTCTCCGCGAAGGAGCTCCAGAAGATCGACGGCATCGGCAAGAGCACGGCGGAGAAGATCAGGCAGCTCCTCGACACTGGCAAGGTCGAAAAGCTCGAGGGCCTGCGGCAGAAGCATCCGCGCAGCGTCGTCGCGCTCCTCAAGATCCAGGGCATGGGCCCGAAGGCCGTGAAGAAGCTCCGCGAAGAGCTCAACGTCCAATCGATCGACGACCTTCGCAAGGCGCTCGCAGACCACAAGGTGCAAGCGCTCAAGGGCTTTGGTCAGAAGTCGGAAGAGAAGTTTGCGCACGCTCTCGCGAAGATGGACGAACAAGGTGTCGTCGGTCGCACGCCTGTCTCCGTCGCGCTGCCGCTCGCGAACCGCATCGTCGCGGAGCTCTTGAAGGTGAAGGGCGTCACACACGCGTCGTACTGCGGTTCGTTGCGCCGCTTCACGGAGACGATCGGTGACGTGGACATCATGGTCGCCGCCGCAGATGCCGTGCCCGTGATGGAGGCGCTCACGACGCTCGGCTTCGTGGATCGCGTCCTCGTGCGTGGCGCGAACAAGACGAGCATCGTCACACATCGCGGAACGCAGGTAGATCTTCGCGTGGTGGCAGCTCACGAGCTCGGCGCCGCGCGGCTCTATTTCACGGGGTCCAAGGCGCACAACATCAAGCTGCGACAGCGCGCGCTCTCTCGTGGGTGGACGCTGAATGAGTACGCGCTCTCCGAGCTCGAAGGCGGTCGCGTGGTCGCGTGCGAGACGGAGGAGCAGATCTACGAGGCGCTCGGGCTTCGCTTCATCCCGCCTGTCCTGCGTGAGGACATGGGCGAGATCGAGGCCGCGGAGAAGGGCACTCTTCCGCGTGCGGTCGGCGCCATCCTGGGCGATTTTCACGTGCACACGGACATGTCCGGCGATGGACACTCGTCGCTCGAGAACGTCGTCGCTGCCGCGAAGGGGCGTGGCTACAAGGTCCTTGCCATCACGGATCATGCGGAGGGCACGCTCTCCGGCGTGGGTCGCCAGGCCATGCTGGACCAGCGCGAGAAGATCGCCGCCATGCAGAAGGAGCTCGGTGACTCGATGACACTCCTCGCGGGTGTGGAGCTCAACATCGGCCCGAAGGGCGAGCTCGACTACGACGCAGAGTTCCGCCAGGGCTACGGCTTCTGCCTGGCCTCAGTGCATGACCACTTCGATCTCGATCGTACGGCACAGACCAAGCGCGTCATCGCCGCCATGGAAGATCCATGCGTGAAGATGATCGGTCACCTCTCCGCGCGCATGATCGGCGCCCGGCCCGGCATCGATCTGGATATGGATGCCATCTTCGACGCGGCGGAACGGACGAACACGGCGCTCGAGATCAACGGCTCGCTCCCGCGCCTGGACCTGTCCGTGGAGGTGCTACGCACCGCGCGCGATCGCAAGGTGCAGTTCGTACTGACCAGCGACGCGCACCACGAAAACGAGCTCGATCGCGTGACCTACGCGGCGATGAACGCGGAGCGGGCATGGGTCGACCCGGCGCGAATCGTGAACGCCGGTACTGCGGAAGGGCTCCGCTCGTGGGCCACCTCTCCCGCCGCGAAGCACTAGGCCGCGGGCAGCGAGCGGCGCGTCGTGTGGAGCTTATGCGCAGTGAGGCCGAAGAGTCTGCGCGTGACTGCGTCGGTCAGGCACGTGGGCAGGAGCGCGACCAGCGCGATGAGGGCCATGAACCGCGCAGGCGCGACGTAGCGCGTCCTCGGGTGGCTCGCGGCGGCGGCTCGTTCGATGGCGCGGACCACATGCTCGGGCCCGGAGGCCATCTTGTCGAAGGTCGACTCGAAGGTGGCCATCTCCTCGTAGAGATGTCCGTAGCGAGTGGGGCCAGTCCTGGCGCGCGTGGCCTCTCCCGTCGTGCGGTTCGCGAACTCCGTGCGAATGGTCCCAGGCTCCACGATGACGACCTTGATGCCGAACGGCTGAAGCTCCATGCGGAGCGCGTCGGACAGGGCCTCCAGCGCGTACTTGCTGGCGTGGTAGGCGCCCAGCATCGGCGCTGGAATGCGCCCGCTCACGCTGCTCACGTTGATCACGCGGCCTGCGCGTCGCTCGAACATCGCCGGCAAGAGCGCGCGCGTCAGTGACATCAAGCCGAAGACGTT
>JANXLV010000039.1 GCA_025355005.1 Myxococcales bacterium
CGAGGTCGAGGTCGAGGTCGTGGGTGCCGCGGCGGCCAGGAGTAGCAGCGCGGTTGGCACGGTGAGGAGCGTCAGTGCTTTCATCTGTGCGCCCTCCTTCCTCTCCTCGCGAACAGATCCCTCAGCGGCTGCACGTAGCTGCCCTTCGTGTCGATCTCCACTGCGTCGATTCCGAGCTTGAAAAACAGGCTCCGGCGCGCCTCTCGCAGATCGTGCATCTGCTTCGCGAAGTACGTGCGGACCCTCGGGTCTGCCGTGTCTACCAGCACGTCCTCGCCGCTCTCGAGATCCTCGAACACCACGAGCCCCACGTCCGGGAGCTCGCTGTCGCGTGGGTCCGTGAGGACCACCGGGATCACGTCGTGCTTCGCGGCCGCCAGCGCGAGCTTCTTCTCGTAGCCGTCCGCGAAGAAGTCGCTCACCACGAACGCCACGCTGCGGCGCTTCGATACGCGAGTCAGTGTCTCGACCAGGCCTGCCATGTCCGTGGCGGGGCCGAGCGGCGTCTTCTGCGGACCGGTTGGTCTCGCGCGTGTGATCGCGCCGCGCAGCGGTGGTGTGGCGGAGCGCGCGCCCGCTCGTCCCGACGGCCTCTTCGGTGGCGCGACCGCGCCGACGGCTGGGCCCTGGAAGCCCAGGATCTCCCGGACCACGCGCATCACGTGCTTCTCGCCCTTCTTGGGCGGCACGATGCGCTCGATGTGGTCCGTCCCGAGGATCAGCCCCACGCGATCGCCATTTCGGATCGCCGAGAACGCGAGGAGCGCGGCGACCTCGCTCGCCATCCGTGCCTTCGGTGCCTTTCGCGTGCCCCAGAGCATGGACGAAGACATGTCCACGGCAAGCATCACGGTCATCTCGCGCTCTTCCGTGAACACCTTCACGAAGGGCTCGTTCATCTTCGCCGACACGTTCCAGTCGATCGTGCGCACGTCGTCGCCGGGCATGTATGGACGAACCTCGCGGAACGCGAGGCCCTGGCCCTTGAAGCTCGAGTGGTAGTTGCCGGAGAGCTCCTGGTTGGCGAGGCGAGCCGTGACGATCTCGATCGTCCGGAGCGCAGCGAGGAGCTCTTTGGGGATCATCGGTCTTCTCTCGTCCTTCGCAACAGCCGACGGTCCTTACGGGACCTCGACGAGCTCGAACACGCGGCGAACCACCTGCTCCGGCGTCACCTCTTCGGCGTCGGCCTCGTAGGTGAGCACCATGCGGTGACGGAGCACGTCCGGCCCGATCGCCTTCACGTCCTCGGGGGTCACGTAGCCGCGGTGCCGCAAGAACGCGTGCGCACGTGCGGCCATGTTGAGCGCGATCGATGCGCGCGGCGATGCGCCGTACTCGATGAGTGACGCGAGATCCTTGAGGCCCGCCTTCTCCGGCTCGCGCGTGGCGAAGACCACGTTCACGATGTAGTCCTTCACCTTGTCGTCGACGTACACCTGCGAGATGACCTTCTTCGCCTCGGTGAGCTCTTGCGGCGTGACCACCTGCGAGATCTTCGGCTGCTCGAGCTGGGTCATGCGATCCATGATCTTGCGCTCGTCCTCACGCGAGGGATAACCGACCTTGATCATGAGCATGAAGCGATCGATCTGCGCCTCGGGCAGCGGATAGGTGCCCTCCTGCTCGATCGGGTTCTGCGTGGCCATGACGATGAAGGGGTCGGGCAGGGGATACGTCTTGTCGCCGATGGTGACCTGACGCTCCTGCATCGCCTCGAGGAGCGCGCTCTGCACCTTGGCCGGCGCGCGGTTGATCTCGTCCGCGAGGACCAGGTTTGCGAAGACAGGGCCGAGCTTGCTGTAGAACTCCGCCTTCTGCTGGTTGTAGATGACGGTGCCGACCACGTCTGCGGGCAAGAGGTCTGGCGTGAACTGGATGCGGGAGAACTTCGCGGAGATCGCGTCCGATAGGGTGCGGACCGTCAGCGTCTTCGCCAGGCCCGGCACACCCTCCACGAGGACGTGGCCACCCGTGAGCAGTCCGATGAGGATCCGCTCGATCATGTAGCTCTGCCCGACGATGACCCGTCCCACCTCGGAGACGAGCCGGTCCACGAACGCGCTTTCCTTGGCGACGAGCTCGTTCAACGCCCTCACGTCACTCATCGTTTTTCTCCACCATGTCGATGCCCCTGATTGCACCGGAGACACGAGCCTCCGCCCGCGCTTCGGAACAAGAGAGGCGGGATATCTATTCCGCGCCTACTCCGCGCCTATTCCACGTTTGCTGCGCTCATTTCGCGACCAGCGAGCCGCGACATTGCCTACCGTTTGCCTACGGCCGCGCGCGCTGGGAGACGGAAATGCCGCCGTACGAGCCGATCGCCGCGCCTGCCGCGATCGCCGCCCAGTAGAGGTTCAGGTCCGTGAGCTTCAGCCCGAGCACGCCGGCCAGGATGAGCGCCAGGCCGAACACCATCAGCAAAGAACCGCGTTGCATGCGTTCCCTCCTACCATGAAATGCCGTGAAAGAACCCCATAAATGGCGGCTCAGTCGACGGACAGGACGACCTTGCCGAACGCCTTGCGCTCCTCGAGGAGAAGATGGGCGGCGCGGGCCTCCCAGAGGGGCAGCACGCGATCCACGACGGGGCGCAGCCGACCGGCGTCGACGTGGCGAAGGACCTCGAAGAGATCACCCTTGCTGCCCATGGTCGAGCCGAGCAGCCGGACCTGCCGGAAGAAGACATGACGGAGATCGATCTGCGGCGTGAAGCCCGCGGTCGCCCCACACGTGACGACGACGCCACCCCACGCCGCGGCGACGATGCTCTTCGTGAGCACCTCGCCCCCGACATGCTCGATGACGACGTCCACGCCCTTCTTCTCGGTGAGGCGCTTGCACTCCTTCACGAAGTCCTGCGTGACGTAGTTGATCACGTGGTCGGCGCCGAGCTCCTTCGCGCGCGCGGCCTTCTCGTCGGTGCTGGTGGTGGCGATGACGCGTGCACCATGCATCTTTGCGATCTGGATGGCGGCGGACGACACGCCGCTGCCGGCCGCCTGCACGAGCACCGTTTGCCCGGGCCGCACATCCGCCCTCCTTCGCACCATCTGCCACGCGGTGAGGAAGCAGAGCGGCAGCGCGGCGGCGTCCGTGAACGAGAGCGCTGCGGGTAGTGGCAACAGGTTCTGCTCCGGGATGACGACGTGCCGCGAGTAGCCGCCCTGCGCGCTCTCGCCGAGGATGCGGTACGAGGGGCACAGGTTGTCGTCGCCGCGGAGGCAGCGCTCGCATGCGCCGCACGACAGCCCGGGATTCACGAGCACGCGCGTGCCGGGCTTCGCGAGCGCGGACGTCACGTCGGTGCCAACGGCCTCCACCTCACCAGCGATGTCGGCGCCGAGGCGATGCGGAAACGCGTAGGCCAGGTGCGGCAGGCCTTTGCGCGTCCATACGTCCAGGTGGTTCAGTGCGACCGCGCGCACGCGGATGCGGACCTCCTTCGGCAGAGGGTCGGCGAGCTCGATCGTCTTGCGCACGAGCACATCCACGTCGCCGGTCTTCTCGATGACCATCGCTTCAGTCTGCATGCTGTCCTCCGGGGTGAAAGCTTACGCGAGCAGCTCCCGCACCTTCGCGCCGGCGTCGGGCGCCACCGAGTGTGACAACGCCAGCGTGATGATCACGACGGCCCGATACACGGCATGCACGTCGTCCACGTCGGTGTCCTTCGCGGCCTCGCCGTCGCCCACCTCGAGCGCGGCGTCCACGTGCTCGTTCACGAACGCCAGTACCCGCGGCTGCTCGATCGCGATCACGTCGTCCAGATCGAGCGGCTCCTCCGCGTGCTCGGCGCGAAGCTCCTCTTCGAGCGTCACCGCTGCGATCGTCGCGGCGAGCGCATCCGCGGTCACGCGACCCAGGCGCGGCCCGAAGGAGCGGTCAAACGCCATCCACACTGCGATCACCAGGAAGTGCCCGAGCGCGAGCGCGGTCTCGTCGAGCGGTTTCTCGAGCAGATCTTCGATGTATTCGGAGAGCTCCGGTTGCGTCTGGTCGAAGCGCCCGAAGGCGGTGTCCAGCGCGTCTTGCGCGAGCTCCCCATCGCGTCCGAGCTCGCGCTCGACAGCAGCAAGGACCCCCTCGCCGAGCACGGCGTAGGGCGGAACCGGTCTGATCGCTGCGCCTCGAACCCACACCCTTCGAGGATAACCGAAGTCAGCGCTGACGCGACGAGAACACCAGCTGCGTCTTGCCGTTCACCACGCGCGCGCCATACGCGCGGCAGTCGTCCGCGGAGAACCAGGTCGGCGTGAAGCGGCCGTCCACGTCCGACGCGAGCGCTGGCTGCCCGAACGCGTCGGCTGTGCTCGCGCGCGAAGCCACATACATGTGAGAAGGGCCGCCGTCGGAGCTCCTGTCGGATGAAAAGTAGAGCTGGAGGCCATCCTGCGTCGCTGCGGGCGAGCTCTCCTGCTTCTTTGTGTTCACGCCGCCGACGGGCTTCACGTTGACGAGGCCGCCACCGTCCAGGTTGCCGAAGAAGATGTCGTAGCCGCCGGCGTCGGTACGGGAGTCCGAGATGAAGTAGACGCCACCCGACGCGATGTCGAGGTAGGGCTGCCCCTCGTTGTGCATCTTCGTTGCGGCGATGGAGCCCACGCCGAGCTTGAAGTCGTCGAGCGACGACGCCCTGCTCGCGAGCCACACCGCTTGCCCTGCTCCGCCGCGCCCGCTCTCCAAGACCAGCACGTTGCCGGTTGCATCCACAGATGGGTAGCCGTCCGGCGACGAGCTCGTCACGGTGAACAGCCGCTTGACGTGGTCCCACGGCTCCTGGGCGCTCTTCCGACTTGCGGCGTACACGTTGAGGTCGGCACCGGACTCATCCGTGTAGCCCTGGAAGTAGAGCGTGAGCTCGTCCGTCGTGGCGCGCGGCACGGCGGGGCTGTACGGAAGCGTGCTCTCGTCCACGAAGAGCGAGAACACATCGCCGAACGGAACCTCTTTCCTGCACGGCCCGGCGTCGGCGATCACGGTCGCGTCGGTGGGTCCCGGCGCGGCATCCGTGCCCAGCACATCCGTGCCCTGGAACGAGCCGCACGCGAGGCCCACGGTGAGCCCCATCGTCGGCACCGAAATGGCAACCCAGACGCGAGCGTGCATCCACTCAGGATACCACGCCGTCTGCGCTCAGCGGCTTCGTCGCACGATGCGAAAGGCCCAGCCCACGCCGAGCGCGAGCGCGATCCATGCGACGAGCACCCCTTGCCCGAGCGGGCTCTTGTCGATCGCCGCCTGACCGAAGTCTCCGTGGAACTGCGCAAAGCTCGCGCTCGTACCGAGACGGCGGCCGAGCACGACGGCCAGCACGAGCAGCACCACCGCCGGTCCCGCCAGCGTCCGAAGCAGGCGCTCCGGTCGCCGCGACCGCGCCGCCGGTGCGCCGACCACAAACCCGAGCGGGATGCCGCCGCTGGCGAGCAGCACCAGCGCGAGGTCCACGGCCGACGGGATCCGCGAGGAGCCGATGAGGTAGAGGTAGGTCCAGTCGCCGTGGAACGCCGCGAAGTATCCGCACACCGGCGCGAACACCAGGAGCGCAAGCGCGATCGTCGTCGTGAAGCCGCGCGTGGTGACGAGCGCGGTCTCGCGCTGCACGAGTGCATCCCGCGACGACCACGCGAGGCCGATGCCGATGATGAGCGCGAAGGTAGGAGCAAACAGAAGCGGCACGGTGAAAGGTGGATATCACAGCCCCAGAAGACTCGTTCCAGTCACCATGCTAGCGTCCGGGCGCTGTGGAGCCCCAACGCATCAAGGACCTGCTCGAGCGCGTGAAGTCCGGTGACGCAACCGTGGAGGATGCGATGACGGAGCTGCGCTCGCTCCCTTTCACGGAGCTGGGTTACGCGACCGTCGATCATCATCGCGCGCTGCGGCAGGGTGCGCCCGAGGTCATCCTGGGCGAGGGCAAGACCGTCGAACAGATCGAGGGCATCTCGCGCGAGCTGCTGCGCACCGGACAGAACGTGTTCGTCACGCGTCTTGATGCAGAGAAGGCGGCGACCCTCCAGACGGCGTTCCCCGATCTGCACTACAACGCTCTCGGTCGCACCGGCAGCCTGCTCCGCACGCCCTTGCCCGTGGACACCACCCATAGCGTGGTGCTTGTGAGCGCCGGCACGAGCGATCTGCCAGTCGCGGAGGAGTGTGCGGAGACCCTGCGCGTGCTCGGCGCGGATGTCACCCGCGTGTACGACGTGGGCGTTGCCGGGATCCACCGGCTGATGAGCAAGCGGGGCGTGCTCGACGCGGCGAGCGTCGTGATCGTTTGCGCCGGCATGGAGGGCGCGCTTGCCAGCGTGGTCGGCGGGCTGGTGCAGGTGCCCGTGGTCGCTGTGCCGACGTCGGTGGGGTACGGCGCGGCGTTTCACGGTCTGGCGGCGCTGCTCGGGATGCTGACCAGCTGTGCGTCGGGGATCGTGGTCGTGAACATCGACAATGGTTTTGGCGCGGCGTTTGCGGCGCATAGGTTGTTGCGGAGCATGGGCGTGAAGAAGAAGGATGGGGCGGAGAGGTGATGGCTGGGGAGAAGAAGAAGGCGAAGGCGAAGGCGAAGGCGGAGGCGAAGGCGAAGGCGAAGGCCGGAGGGGGCGAGAAGCACGGGCATGGGCACGGGCACGGGCATGACGTTGACCATGACCACGACCATGATCACGACGTCGACCACGACCACGACCATGACCATGACCACGACCACGACGGGCATGAGCATGGGCATGGGCATGGGCATGGGCACGGCGGGTTGGTTGGGCGGCCGGAGCTTGCGGCTGGCGTTGGGAAGGGGAAGGTACTTTTTCTCGATGCGCCGAGTGGGTTGGCTGGGGACATGCTCGTGGCGGCTCTCGTCGATCTCGGGGTGCCGGAGCGCGTCGTCACGGAGGCCGTTGCGCTGACTGGCCTCACGGGGTTTCACATCCATTTTTCGCACAAGAGCGAGAGCGGGATCGTTGCGACCAAGTTCGACGTTCACGTGGATGGGCCTCAGCCCGAGCGGACGTACGGCGAGATCAAGCGCATCCTCGCCGCGGGGAAGCTGCCTCGGAGCGTGCGGGAGCGTGCAGAGCGTGCGTTCGCCAGGCTCGCGGAGAGCGAGGCTCGCGTTCATCGCATGGCCCTCGAGGAGGTGCACTTCCACGAGGTCGGCGCCGTGGACTGCATCGTCGACATCGTCGGCAGCGCCGCTGCGCTCGCGTATCTCGGCGCGGAGGTCCGCGTGTCGCCTTTGCCGATGGGGCGCGGCTTCGTCAAGGCACGTCACGGAGTCCTGCCGCTGCCAGCGCCCGCGACCGTGCACTGCCTGCGTGGCTTCGAGACGTTCGACGCGGGGATCGACGCCGAGCTCGTCACGCCCACCGGCGCCGCTGTCGTCGCCGCCAATGCCACGAGCTCTTCGCGATGGCCGACCATGAGACCGCTCGCCGTGGGCTTCGGCGCCGGCACGCGCAAGCTCCCCGATCGACCCAACCTGCTTCGCGCGGTGCTCGGCGAACCGTTCGAGACCAGCAGCGCACGCGCTGACACCCACGTCGTCATCAGCGCCAACGTCGACGACATGACGGGGGAGATGATTGCATACTGCATGCAATTGCTCCTCGCCGCCGGCGCGCTCGACGCCTGGACCACGCCCATCGTCATGAAGAAGGGGCGACCCGGCTTCGTCCTATCGGCGCTCGCGGAGGAGGGACGCGCTGCGGAGCTCGCGCACCTCATGATCCGCGAGAGCACCACGCTCGGCGTGCGCATGCAGTCCGCGAGCCGTCTCGTGCGCCCGCGCGCGCTCCACTCGGTGAGCACACGCTTCGGCAGCGTGCCCGTGAAGGTCAGCGGCGGGGACTTCGGCCCCGCTCTCTTGAAGCCGGAGTTCGACGTGGCCGCCACCCTGGCCGCGTCCCATGGGGTCCCGGTTCGTGAAGTGCTTGCGGAAGCGCTTCACGCGGCTTCGCACGCCCTCTCCACCCCCGATCGTCACGAGAGCCCGCAGAAAGCCGGGCCCCGACGCCCGTCGAGCCGCCCCTCGAAGCGCCCGACGCGGCACCCGACAGGCGCGCGCAAGAAGCGTGGACCCGGCTGAATTGGAGGGGCGCGCGAAGATTGGCACTTTTTCGCCTGACTCCGATATGCTCTCCGGGCACGCGTGCCTGGTGGAAAGGCACGCCCAACTTGGTGATCCGGCATGAATCCCTGTCCGCAATGCGGTGCGCTTCCCCAACAATCTGACAAGTTCTGCAACGTCTGCGGAACCCCCGTGCTCGCACCCGCCTATGGCGGCGCGCCGATGCAGTATGGGGCGCCGCAACCTGGGTACGGCCAGGCGCCGCCTCAGATGCCGCAGCAAGGCTATGGCGGTCAGCCTCCTCAGGCGGGCCTGCGCTGCCAGATGGGCCACGAGATCTCCCCCGGCGCGAGCTACTGCGCCATGGGTCATCCGATCGCGATGGACGCCATGCCGTTTGGCGGCGCTCCCGCGGATCCCTACGGCGGTGGTGGCGGTGGTGGTGGCTACGGTCAGCAGCCGCAGCAAGGTGGCTTCGGTGCACCTCCTCCCCAGCAAGGCGGGTTCGGTGCGCCGGGCGGCGGCCAACCTGGCGGCTTCGGAGCACCCGCGCAGCAGCCTGGTGGCTTTGGAGCACCCGCACCGCAGGGCCAGCCCGGTGGGTTCGGCGCGCCGATGCAGCAGCCCGGCGGCTACTATCAGGATCCCAACGCTGGCTACGGACAGCAGCCGCAGCAGGGCGGCTTCGGTGCGCCAGCTCCCGCAGCGTCACCATTCGGTGCGCCCGCGCAGCCCGGGTATCCGGGCATGCCGCAGCAAGGCTACGACAGCGCTCCGCAGCCGGGCTTCGGCGGCCAGGGCTCACAGCCCAACTTCCCGGTCCCGCAGCAAGGCGGATTCGGCGCCCCCAATCCTTCGCAGGGCCAGCCCGGCTTCGGCTCACAGCCTGGGTTTGGTCAGGGCGCACCCGCGCCGATGGCCGCCTCGCCACAAGCACCGCCGCTACCGCCGGCGATCCCGGAGCAGCTGCCGGCGCAGGCGCTTCGCGGCTTCTTCGTCTCCTACCAGACGAACGCCACGGGCGATTTCTGGCCGCTTCATGGCGGTCGCAAGACAGTGGGCCGCGCCAACTCGGGCGAGAGCGTCGACATCGCGCTCTCGGACGCGACCATCTCGTCGCGCCACGCGGCCGTCAACATCGACGGCACGTCCGGCGTCGTCACTGTCGAGGACACCGGCTCCACGAACGGCACGTTCGTGAACGAGGAGCACATCGGCTTCAACGGCCGTCGCGACCTGCGCGATGGCGACAAGGTTCGCTTTGGTGGCTACACGGTGATCGCCAAGATCGTGAGCCGTTGATTCCGGGAGCGTCGAGGGTGAAGCAATCGATCGAGGGACGTTCCGTGATTCGCAGGTTTGGCTTCCTCGTACTCGTGGTCGTCGGGTTGCTCTGCGTGCTCTGCGCGCGCGCAGAAGCGGCGCCTGAAGCGCACATCCTCCGGATCGATCCGCGCGCGGCGGTGACGGAAGGCACGCCGATCCTCACGACGGTGATCGAGATCGTGCAGGCCAACCGCCTGAACGACGTCCTCACGAGCGCGGGGTGCAACAACACGAAGAGCGACGACTGCGTGTCGAATGCGCTCGAGACCAAGGACGCGCTCTTCAGCCCGTTCCCGTTTCCTGAAGGCAACGCGCGCTTCTTCGTCACGGTCGACGGCGCGGAGCAGCCCACGAAGTTCATCTCCAAGGCAGCGTGGTCCGCGTCCTACAAAGATCCGAGCGTCGGCACCGCGTGGCTCATCGCGCTCGATGCATCATCGGGCATGGGCGCGCACTATGGCGACGCCCGCGAGGTCGCGAATCAGTTCGTCGGCGCGTTGGGCCCGAACGACCTCGTGAACCTCATCATCTTCGACGACCGCCCCAACCAGTACGTGGCGGACTCGAAGTGGGTGACGACCAAGAACAAGGGCACAGCGGTGAAGCTCTTGGAGGTGAACAACCGCCCGAGCGAGTCGCACGGCAGCTCGCGCGCCCTCTTCGATCAAGTAAAGAAGATGGTGCAGAACTCGTTCGGTGACCTCGGCAACACGGGCGGGCCCGCCGTGCCGCTTCACCAGGCGATGGTGCTTCTGTCGAACGGAGCCGGCCGACAGGATCCGGGCACCAACTCGCTCAGCGCCGAGGCGATGCATCAGTACATGACTGCCGGACGTTTTCCGGAGGACGCGGTCATGAAGACGCCGCTCCCCGTGATCGCGATCTACTTCCCGAACGGCGGCGGCACCATGAACGATTTCTATCGTTCGAACGACGCTGCATTCATGCAGAACATCGCCAACCCGGAGATCGGCGGCTTCTTCGACATCGTCCGCGGTGGTCAAGGCGTGGACAAGGGACGCAAGATCATCGACGTGGTGAAGCGTCGCTTCGATCTCATGTGGATCGTGAAGTGGCGGCTCTCGTGCATCGCGCCCACCGTCGCGCAGACGTTCGATCTGGTGTTCACGAACATCAAGAACACCACGGTGAAGCCGGACGCCAGCTTCAAGAACGTCGCCATCGGCATCGACCCCACGGCATGGCCTCTGGACATCAACGTCCAGCAGACCGTGGCCGAGGCGCAGGTGAACCCGCTCTATCCGGGCGGCACGTTCCGCGTCTACGGCGACTTCTGCTGGGGCGGCGACAAGGGCCGCGCGGAAGCGTATTTCGTTCCGGCCGGCTCCAAGCCCGATCCGAGCGCGAACAAGACGGATCCGGATCTCGCCAAGAAGGCGATGCAGAACCTCATCGCCCAGAACATGCGCGGCGGCGCGCTCGAAGCGGGCGACACGTTCGTCACGCTCCAGGTCCCCGACGACGAGAAGATGCTCGAAGGGCAGGGCGACAACACCGTCGCGCGCGTCGTCGTCTATGACAACAAGGCACACCGCGCGAGCGGCACGGACGAGAAGAGCGTCCTCACGTTGAAGGCGGGCAAGAAGCCTTTCAACCTGCCGCTCATCCTCGGCATCGGCGGCGGCGTGGTCGTCATCGGTCTCCTCGTCGTCGTCCTGCTTCGTGGCGGCGGCGGCGGCAAGGGTGGCAAGCGCAAGGGCGGAGGACCTCCTCCCGCGCCCATCGTTGCAGGTGGCTATGGCGGCGCCTCACCTCCTGCGGGTGGGTACGGCGGCGCGCCCCCGGGCGGGGGCTACGGTGGCGGCTATCCTCCTGCTGGTGGCGGTGGCTATGGAGCTTCTGCACCTGATGTCGGAATGGGCGCGAGCGGCGGCGGCATGGGGCTCGGCGCGATCGGCTCGTCCACGCCCTACGTTCCTCCGGCTCCTGCAGTGATCGCTCAGCAGGCAGTCGCGCAGCAAGCGGTATCCAACAGCAACCGCGTCACGCCCGGCGGCGCGTCCGTCCCTTTATAACGGACCGACCAGGTGGCGGCTCCGGAACGGCCGCCCTGGTGGAGGTGCGTTGTCCATCGTGCGGCGCAATGTCGCGCGCAGCATCCGGCGCAGGCGCGGTGTGCTTCACATGCGGTCAGCCCATCGGCCGCGTGGAGCCGTTCGGTGTCGTGCCCGCGCCATTCATTCCGTCGGCCGCGCCTGCACCCGTCGTGCCCGCGCAGTTCACAGCGCCCCCTCCGGGAATGGCCGCGGCGCCTGCATTCATGCCTGCACCGCAAGCGATGTACCCGCTCACGGGCGCGATCGAGGAGGCGAAGCCAGTGCCTCCCGCGAATCCGTACGCCGCACCCGAGCGCGCCGTGCTCACGGGCGCGAGCGGCGAGTACGTGCTGCGCGCTGGCACCGAGCTCGCGGTGGGGCGCGATCCGTCGCAGTGCGGAGTCGTCCTCACCGAGCCGCGCGTCTCTGGTGTTCACGCGACTTTGAAGCTCGACCAGGTGCAGCTCTGGGTGCGCGACGAGACCTCCAACAATGGCACCTTCGTCGATGGCGCCCGCCTCGCCGCGTCCGAGTGGACGCCCGTGCGCTCGGGGGCGCAGCTCCGCTTCGGGCCGGTCGAGATGACCGTCCGCGTGGAGTAGCCGTTGGAGACCAAGGTCCTCCCACAAACGGATGTCGCCAGGACGGCCATCCACTCCCATCCCGGGCTCGATCCTGACAAGCAAGACAACGAAGACGTCGCGGTCTCCGTGGCCACGCCGTTCGGGCTGCTCTGTCTCGTGTGCGACGGCATGGGCGGTCACGAGAACGGCAGGCTCGCCGCGGAGACTGCCGCGAACGAGGTCGTCGCGCGCCTGCTGCACGGCACGGGCGAAGGCGAACCCGCACAGGCGCTCGGTGACGCGGTGCGGGAGGCCAACACGAAGGTCTTTTCGCTCTCGCAGCACAAGCGGCTTCGCGCGGGCGCAACGTGCGTGGCGATCCTGATCCACGAGCACGGCACGGAGATCGCGCATGCCGGGGACTCCCGCGCGTACCTGGTTCACCGCGGAACCATCGCTCAGGTGACGCGCGACCACTCGAAGGTGCGCGACATGGTGGACCAGGGGCTCATCACGCCGGACGAGGCGCGCGTGCATCCCGACGCGAACCAGATCACGCGCGCGCTGGGCATCGCGGAGCACATCGAGATCGAGGTCCGGGAGACGCCCCTGCCGCACCTCTCCGGCGATGTATATGTACTATGCACGGATGGCCTCTCGGACCTGGTGCTGCCCGACGAGATCATGAACATCGTGATGCAGTCCGACGAGCCTGAGGCCGCGCAGCGTCTGGTGGCGCTCGCGCTCGAGCGCGGCGGTCATGACAATACGACCGTCATCGTGGCGCGCGTGCAGCGCGATGCAGTCCTCTCGAAGTCCACCGTGACGGCCATCGGAACACCGCCGCCGCCGCAGGTCACCGCGCCGGACGCGCCGCGCGGCATACCCACGACCGAGCGCCCGCCTGCGACCACCGCAGCCTCAGGCTCCGTGCTTCCAGCGAATGAAGCTCGATCGGGCTCGCGCACTCCGGCAAGCCCGAGCGGTTGGGATGAGGGCACCGAGCCTCCTCGCGCGCGCCGCAGCAAGGCAACGCTCGCGATCGGCCTTCTTCTGGCCTGCGTCGCGGTCGGCATTCTGGTGGCCCTCTACGTGGTCATCGAGCGGAGGCATCAGCGCGTCCAGGGCCCGATCCCGCATGCCCTGCCCACGGTCGTGCCAGGCGCCTCTGGTGTGGAGCGCGTCGAGCTCAACCCGCAGTAGCCCAGACCGCTGGCGAAGAAATCCTGTAGGATGCGGCGGAATGCTGGGAAAAGAGCAGATCGGGATCGGCGCCGCGCCGGACAATGAAGTCGTCCTCCAGGCGCCGGGCGTTGGGCCGAAGCACGCGCGGATCGTGAGGCAGAACGGCTCGCTGTTCTTCATCGACGGCGGGCAGGGACCATCGACCGCGAACGGTCAGCCGGTCGCGCCGGGGCAGCCAGTCCCGTTCGACTTCCGAACGCAGTTCATGGTGGGCCCAGCGCCGGTTCCGCTCTCGCATCCCGAGATCGTGAAGATGGCGATGTCCGCGGGCCAGCTGCAGGTGCCGCGCGGTCAGATCGTCATCGGACGCGAGGCGAGCGCCGCTTCGCTGGTGATCGCGAACGGTGCAGTCAGCGCGAACCACGCGACGGTCTTCCTGGACCGCATGATGGTGCAGGACAACGGCTCCACCAGCGGCACCTACGTCGGCGGTCAGCGCATTCCGCCGAACCAGCCAGTGCCGCTCGATCCGAATGGCATCGTGGCGTTCGGTCCCGTGCCGATCCTCGTTAGCGTGCTCGCGCAGGTAGCGCAGATGGGACCGCCGCAAGCTGCGCCCGCGCCGCAGATGGCGCCACAGGGAGCTCCGCAGCCGCAGCAAGGAATGCCGCCGCAGGGAATGCCGCCGCAGGGAGCGCCGCCGCAGGGCGCGCCCCACGATCCGAACGCCGCGGCAGGCGGGCGCGTGAAGCACCGCACGGTCATCGGCGAGCTGTCGATGATGCAGCTCGATCAGTCGGTCATCTCGATCGGCCGCACGCCGGAGAACCAGATCGTCGTCGCGCATCCGCAGGTGAGCTCGCGCCACGCGCTGATCGTGAAGCAGGGGCAGCAGCTCTTCCTCGAGGACCAGGGCTCCGCGAACGGTACATTCGTGCGCGGCGCGCGCCTCGCCCCGAAGCAGCGCGTTCCGATCCAGAACGGCGAGAAGGTCTTCATCGGCCCGATGCCGCTGCTGATCCAGATCGCGGATCAGAAGATCAACGTCGTCGTCGAGGATCAGTCCGGCTGGGCGGGGAAGCCGCTCTACGAGATCGAAGCGTGGGATCTCTTCCTCGAGGTGCCCGACCGCGACAACAAGGGCTCCATGAAGACCTTGCTCGACCACGTGTCGTTCAAGGCGCTTCCGGGCGACATGATCGCGCTCATGGGTCCGTCGGGCGCCGGCAAGACCACCTTGCTCCTCACGCTCAACGGTTACTTGCCGCCCACCGCGGGCCAGGTGCGCATCAACGGCGAGGACCTCTACGCCATCTACGACGCGCTCCGCGGATCGATCGGCTACGTGCCCCAGGACGACATCGTCCATCCGGAGCTCACCGTCTTCGAGGCCGTGAAGTACTCCGCGAAGTTCCGTCTCCCACCCGACTACTCCGATCAGGAGATCGACGCACGCGTGGAGCAGACGCTCCGCGACCTGGGCCTGGAGAGCCTAAAAAACCTGCAGATCGGCAAGCCGGAGAAGAAGGTCCTCTCCGGCGGTCAGCGCAAGCGCGTCAACATCGCGCTCGAGCTCGTCACCGATCCCGTCATCCTCTTCCTCGACGAGCCCACGTCTGGTCTCGCCGCCGACGACACCACTGCGCTGATCAACTTGCTCTCCGATCTCACCAAGAAGACGGGCAAGACGATCATCATGACGATCCACCAGCCCGCGCGTGAAGAGTACGAGAAGTTCAATCTCTCCTTCATCATGGGCTACGGCGGCATCCCAACGTACTTCGGCCCCACCGGAGAGCCGAGCTACCGCACCTTCGGCGCGCTCACGGAGCGGCCCGACAGCCCGTACCGGCACTTCCAGACGCAGCACGCGGGTCAGAAGATAGACAACCCGCGCGACATGTTCGACATGCTCAACGTGCGCGAGCGCTTCGTCCACGAGGAGATGAAGAAACGCGATCCCAACGTGCCCAAGAACACGGCGCGCCTCGAGGCCGCGCGTGGATGGCGCGGCGAGTTCTTCCAGCAGCAAAACCCGGTCTTCCAGCAGATGTTCTCCGGCAGACGCGCGGTCGGCACGGAGCCCGCTGCGCGCGGTGTGCCGGGGCGTGCAGGCGTCGCGCTCATGCGGCAGCTCTTGCTGCTGATGTCGCGCTACTGGAAGGTGCGCATCCGCGACCGCGCGGGCGCTGCCATCATGTTCCTCCAGGCACCGGTCATCGCTGTGATGCTCGTGTTCGTCTTCGCGGGGCAGAAGCAGGCCGTTCCGTTCTGGTGCCTCGGTGCGCTGCAAGAGCTCAGCAAGCGCGGCAGCACCGGCAAGACGTCCGCGGACATCCTCGGCAACATGCTGCCCACGCAGGATCACACGGGCGCGCTGTTCTTCGTCGTCGTGTCGTGCGTGTGGTTCGGCACCAGCAACTCGGCGCGCGAGATCGTCACCGAGAGGGCGATCTACCTGCGCGAGCGCATGGTGAACCTGAATCTCATCAACTATGTGCTCTCGAAGTACATCCTGCTGTCCTTCATCTGCGTCATCCAGTGCACGATGCTGCTCGGTATCGTGTTCTTCGGGCTCGGGTTCTCCGGAGGAATCCAGGCGTTCTTGATCGAGCTCGTGGTGATGATCGCCGTGAGCATGAACGCCTGCGCGCTTGGCCTCCTTCTCTCGACGGTGGTGTCCAGCGCAGAGGCAGCGATGGCGCTCACGCCGATCGCGCTCATTCCGCAGGTCGTCCTTGGCGGGCTCATGGTGCCCATGACCACGAACCCCATGCTCAGGCCGCTCATGTACATCATGCCGGCGCGCTGGGGCTTCGAGGGGGCGATCGCGCAGGAGCGTGCAGCCATCGTGCAAGAGCCACCGTGGCTCATCAACCTCGGCGATCCGAAGCTGAACAGCCCTCCCGACTTCATCCAGAACGGACACTTCCAGTGCGCGCTCGCGCAGATGGCGAGCGACTCGCTCGCTGGCGGCTGGGGGTTCACGGAGTGGGACCAGCTCTACGTTCCCCTCGGCGTCCTCTACGGTATGACCTTTTTCTTGATCATCGTGATGCTGATCATTCTGAAGCGCCGCGATCCCGTCTGAGGTCCGCCGAGGTCTCAAAAGGCGCGCGCCTGGATCGTTACTCGTGGGCCGAGCTCGCGGGCCCGGGCTCGTCATGGTGCTTCTTGCCCTCCGTCATCCAGAAGATCGAGAGCAGCACCATCAGAACGGCCGTGAGCAGAAACATGTATTTTGCAAGTGATGGCGGCGACGTCTTCTGCAGGATCTGCTGCGCGCCATCCCTTGCCTTCTTGCTGGCATCCGAGTCGGCCATGGTCGCCGCAGCGAGCGTCCGCGCCGTGCGATAGTCGCCCTGCTCGAACGCCTGCTTCGCGGACAACCCCTTGCTCATGCGGCGCTCGCGGTGCTCGGTGCGGCCAGCGTCCCGAACGTGAGCGCACGGTGTAGCAACGTCGGGGTGACGCCTGGAGCGATCACGCTCGGTGTCACCTCGCTCGACGGGAACATCTGGACGAACGCGGGCGCGCGACTCACGCGCGAGGTCAGCGTCTTCTCGAGCACCATGGACGTGTACTGCGTGGCGGCGAGCTCCGGCGTGTTGGAGTTCAAGATCACCTCCACGTCGAGCGCGCGGCTCGTCTGCTGCAGGCCAGCGATCCTGCTGTCGTGCGGAGACCAGTTGTCGGCGGAGGTGCCGTTCTCGCTCGTCCCCCAGATGCCTTCGGTGGTGTTGATGAAGAGGGTCTGGTTGCCGCTGGTATGGCCGGGGGTGCGCACGACCAGCACGCCGTCGCCCACGCACAGGTCAGCGTCGGTGTAGAGCACGTTGTGCGTGTGGACCTTCTCCTTGCCGGCGGCCACGAACCACGGGCGCTGCATGGGATGCAGGTCCTCCCAGTCGGACCACTCGACCGCGGGCGCCAGGAGCTTCGCGTTCGGGAAGCGCGCGCTTCGTCCGTCGGTGGTGCCGAGCAGGTTGCGGAGATCCTGCGTGTGGAAGTGGTCGAACCCCACGTAGTGGATCTGCGCCGGCGTGAGCCCGAGCCGCGCGAGCTGCTCCTCGAGCGGATCGTACTTCGTCTGCAAGAGGCGGGTGACCCGGTCGCCGAAGCGCGCTTGCAGTCGCGCGAAGAACGGCGTGGCGCGCGCGCCCTCGAGGTCGGTCGGGTTCCAGACCAGGTTCTTCATCTCGCCGCCCTGGAAGAACTGCACGAGCAACGCGCGGTGGGTCATGGTGATGAACGGAAACGGCGCGAGCGCGGCGCCGCCGAACGCGTATCGCGTGGGGTAGGGGAGCGTCGACAGCGGAAGCGTCCTCACGGCGTGGCACCGCGGCCCCTCGATGAATGCATGATGCAGCTTTTCCGCGGCCACGCGGATGGCGCGCAGGCGCGGGCCCGGCGCGGAGAGCTCGTGTGCGGCGTCGAAGTCGGTGACGCGCCTCATGCCGTGCGGAATGGCGGAGGCGCCGTGGGCGTCGTTCGTGCGTTCCATGTCGCAGAAGCTTACTTCCGCTGCGTTTGCTAGAGTAGAGGCGTGATGCGCTCTTCACGTCTTCTTCCCCGGCTGTCATTCCTGGCTTTCCTTTCCTCCCTCGGCCTCGGCCTAGTCTTCGCGCCGACTGCGTGCGGGACCGACAACGGGCAGAAGCAGTTCGGGCCGTCGTTCGACCTCGACGGAGGCAACGGCGGTCAGACCGACGCCACCAGCAGCACCGATGGCAGCGGCGGCGGAACGGACGACAGTGGACCCGGCACCGATGGCGGTGGCAGCGCCGACGGCGGCGGCAAGGACGCGGGCTCGTGCACCAACGTCCTTGCGGTGGTCTCGGGTGGCACGACCTCCGCGTTCGGATCCATCTACACGCAGGGCGCCTGGAAGACGACGTCGCTCGCGACCAACGTGAGCGGCAACCCGGGCGCCGACAACCCAGCAGGCCAGAGCGTGCCTGCGGTCACGTCGCTCGGGACAAGCTTCGTGGCTGCGATGCGCACGAGCACCAACGCCGTCACCTCCGTCACGTGGAGCGCGGGCGCGTGGTCATCGGTCGCCACCATCGGCGCGGTCGTCGCGCGAGACACGCCGTCCATCACGACGCTCTCTGGAAAAGCGCACCTCGTGCTCCAGGGCACCGACTACAAATTTTATCATGGCACCTACACGGGAGGCGCGTGGGACGTGGCCACGGATCCCGTCGGCGGCGCGGCGGCGCTGCAATCGTTCGGCCCGACCACACCGCAGATCGTCGGCGTCGGTACGGAGATCGTAGGCGTGTTCTCGGGCGACTCGTCGACGGACGGCGGCACCGGCGGTCTCTACGACATTCGCTACAGCGGCGCCGCGTGGACACCGCCCACGTCCCATCCAGCCCCGCTCTCCTACTTCCGAGCGAACCCAGCGATCACCGCGCTCGCAGCCGGTGGCGCCATGGACCTCGTCGCCGTCTACGTGGACACGGCCACCCGCCAGCTCCAGTGGACAGGCCGTCTCGCGAACAAATCGTTCACCGCGCCGGCCACCGTCTCGGTCACAGCGCTCTCCGACGTCGGCCTCTCCATGACGACCATGGCCAACGGAAAGCTGGCGCTGGTCTTCTGGGGCCAGGACCAGAAGTCGTACTTCTCTCTGGGCACGGTGAGCGGGCAGCTCGTCACATGGACGACGCCCGCCGCGCTCGTGAGCGGAACGAACCCCGCGACCACGTCACCACCAAGCGTCACCACGGGAGTCTGCGGCGACGACGCAGTAGCGACGTACGCCACCGCCGGCAACGCCTACGCAACGCGCCTGCGAGGGGCGAGCTGGACAACCCCGGAAGCGCTACCCATGGTCACGAACGCCCAATCCGCCGCCGCCGCCAGCCACTGAGAAGGGAAGACCGAGGTCGCGGGCCGAGCAGCAGAGTCGACATCGACATTCGACTTCGACCTCGGCCTCGGCATTCGACTTCGACCTCGGTGGGAGTCGCGCTGGGCTACCTGCCCTTCGTGAGACACGACGTGC
>JANXLV010000083.1 GCA_025355005.1 Myxococcales bacterium
TCGCGGGCTCGTTCGCCGGCTTTTCGCGCTTCACTTTCCACACGTGGAGCAGCGCCGGCAGCACGAAGAGCGCCGTGACGAGCGTCGCGATCTCGCCGCTCATCGCGAGGCGCCCGAATGACTGCAGCGCCTGCTGGTCGGAGAAGAGCATCGAGCCGTACCCGACGGTGGTCGTGTAGCTGCAGAGCGCGACAGCACCACCCGTGCGGCGGATCGCGAGCGAGACGTCACCGCCGAGGAGCCGCGTTCGATCGAACACGTTGAACGGATACTCGCAGCCGATTCCGAAGGTGATCGGCAGCGCGATGAAGTTCAAGAAGTTGAGCTTCATGTCCGCATGCGCGGCGCCGCCCACGGTCCACGTGACGCCGATGACCAGCGCGAGCAGCACGGAGATGCTGCCGCGGCGGCTCGCCGTGGCGATGATCACGACGACCATGACGGCCAGGAACGCGAGCCCGGTGGCGCGCGGGCCGTCCTTCTCCATGCTCCGGATCATCTCCGCGAAGATGGTGGAGCGGCTCGCCGTCTGCACGACGGTGCCGTCTGGCAGCTTGATGTTGTCCGTGGTCGCCGCGACCTTGAGCAGGTTGTGGCCGTTTGCGAAGCTGAAGTTGTTGAACTTCACGTAGAACACTGTGCCAACGCGTCCGTCCTTCTCCTCGAAGCGGCGGCGGAGCAGCGACGGCAAATCTTGCGCGCGAAGGACGTGCAGCGACTCTGGCGGCTTGATCTCGAGGAGGCGCGCGCGTTCGTCCTCGGGCATGTCGAAGAGCACGCGCGGCGTGATGCGATCGCGGATCTCGTCCAGGATCGCGAGCTTCTCCTCCTGCTCCTTGTCGGTCGCGGGCAAGAGGTCGGTGATGGTGGCGATGTCGTTGATGAGCGGGTCGTCCGCGTTCATCGCCTTGTCGTTCTCGAACATCTTCGCCTTGATGAGCGGGACTTGCTCGGGCGAGTCGGCGAACATGCGTGCGCCGGCGATGTTCATCTTGCCGCCGAAGACCTTCTCGGCCTTGTTCGACCACTCCCCGACGCCGCCCTTCGACTTGGAGCCACGCGAGCCGAGGTGATCGAAGTTGTACTCCCACGGATCCTTCAGGTAGCCGGGGAGCTTGTACGCCGTGCCGATCGTGATGAGCGCGGCCACGAGCAGGATCGGCTTGGGCGAGCGCTCCGTGAAGCGCGCGACCCACTTCATGATCGGGCCCTTGCTGCCGTCTTCGTCGATGCCGTACTTCGGGGTGTAGCCGATCTTCCCCTGCGCCCACTCCACGATGACGATCATGGCAGGGACGACCGGGATGATGGCCGCCCATACCAGCAGCATGCCGCAGAAGCCGATCATGCCGAACTGGCTGAAGCCGCGGAAATCCGTGGTGGTGAGCGAGCCGTACGCAATGCTCGCCACCGCCGCGCCGACGAGCTCTGCGCGGAACGCGTTCCACACCGCACCGCGCCGCGCGACGTCCGCCGTCATGCCGCGCGCGCGGAACTCGCGATAGCGCGAGAGCAGCACGATGGGATAGTTGATGCCGTTGCCGAGGATGATCGCGCCGAGGAACGCGCCAGAAGTGTTGACGTACCCGTAGCGATACGTCGCGAACGAGTACGCCGCACCCACGCCCAGGAACGCCGGCAAGAAGACGATGGGCAACGCCCAGCCCGAGCGGAAGAACACGATGATGCCGATGAGCAGGAGCACCAGCGCGGCGACGGTCGCGAACAGCGCCTCGCTCATGATGGAGTCCTTCTCCGCGATCGCGTTCGGGATGTCTCCCGCGAAGCCCATCTCCATCTGTGGGTGATAGTTCTTCTTCAGCTCTGCAGGCGTGCCGACCATGGCCCGCACCTTCTCCATGAGAAGGTCGCCCCACTTGTCGCCCGTGCCGGTCGTGGGCGAGATGATGCGGAGGCCCATGTTGGTGCCGTCCTCCGTCGCGAAGTAGCCCGAGGGGAAGTCGTCGTTCTTCGTCGCCTTCGCCTTCCACCGGTCGCGGTACTCGTCCATGCCGAGCGCGGGCTTCTTGTCCTTGGTCGCCTTCGCGACTCCGCCCTCACCCCCACCATCGGACGGTCCTTGCGCGGTCGCGACACCGCCGTCGGACGCGCCGCCATCGGGCTCCGAGGCGGGCGCGCCGCCCTCTGCTTCGGGCGGCGTGAAATCATCTTCTCCGAAGTCGGAGACGAGCTTCGATCGGATCGCGATCTGATGATCGAGCGTGTTGTTCGCGTTGATCAGATCCTGCTTGTCCGCGTAGAGCCACTTCGCGTCCTCGTAGTACTGACGCACCTCCTTGGTGCCGTCCTCCACGTAGCTGATGAGGACCGGGCCACACTTTTCGCGGCACGCCTGATCGTCGGGCTTGCAGAGAGAGAGGCAGGCCTTCTGTTCCTTCTGCGTGGCGTCCAGCTTGGCACCGAGGTCGTCGATGAACCTCTCGTTCGCCTTCCGATCGGGCGATTCCACGACGACGATGAGCGACGCGCCACCGCCGAGGCGACCGGTCTGGTGCTCGTAGGCCTTCAGCCCGGGGCTATCGAGCGGCAGCAACTCACGGAAGTCCGTCCGCAGCTCGAGGCGCTCCGTGTAGCTCTTCGCGCCGTACAACGCGAGGAGCGAAAGCACCATCACGAGGACCGGAAAACGCGACGAAAAATCTACGATCTTCTCGACTACGGTTCGAAGGAAGCTCTGCTTGTCCGATAGCTCGCTCATGTCCTCTCACGACGCTCCTGCGCGTACCTCGAGCCCTGACGCGCGGACGATCTCGTTCTGGATGCGGCGCGCCTGTCTCCTCGCGTCGTACTCCTCCTCGATCCTCTTGCGCCCGGCCTTGCCCTGCCTGTCTCTGAGCTCAGGGTCACGAGCGTACCTCAAGAACTGCTCCGCGAGACCGGCGACGTCGGGGGGGACACCCCGGACCAGCGTCCCGGTCGCGCCGTCCTTCATCATCTCAGCCACACCGCCCACGTCGAACGCGATGACTGCCTTGCCGAGCGCCATGGACTCGATCACCGCGCGCGGCAGCGGGTCCGGATAGACGCTCGGCACGACCGCGACGTCGAAGTCCACCACGTAGGGTTTCACGTCCTTTCGGAAGCCGGTGAACGTGAAGCTCTTGTCGATGCCGAGCTCACGCGTGAGCGCGCGGCACTCCTCCACGTGATCCGGCCGCATGTCCTGTGGCGTGTCGCCGAGGACCGCGAAGTGCACCTTCTTCTTCTCGTCGTCCGTCATGCGCGAGAGGGCGATGCCTGCGGCGCGCACCATCTCGACGTAGCCCTTGCGCGGGAGGATCCGGCCCTGACTTCCGAAGACTAGCGTGCCCTCCGGCAAGCCGAGCTCCGTCTTCAGGACGGGGCTCACGCTCTTCGCGCCGAACTCGTCGATGTCGAGCGCGTTGTGGATGACGCGCACCTTCTCCATGCAGTGCGGGAAGAGCCCTGCCGCCGCGTTCGACACGCACACGATGCGTGCGACGCCGGCGCTCGCCGCGAGCCGGTCGTGGATGGGGCGCGCGAGCCCGGGAAGCGACGTGTAGCGCACGTGCCAGAGCGCGGGGATGCCCGACGTCCACGCGAGCGCGCCGCCCGCGAAGTCCGCGTTCGTTCCATTGCAGTAGACGAGATCGTAGCGACCGTTCTTGATCAGCTGCGTCAGCCGCGCGATGGCCGAGCTGCCCTTGTACACATTGCCGAGGAGCCTGAGCGCCTTGCGCGCCGTGGTCGCATCGAAGTCGTCGCGTTCCATCGCACGTGCGAATGGCTCGATCGGATTCTCCACCAGGTGGTGCTCGAAGAAGAGCTCCTCGGTGACCTTCTCCGCCTCGTAGAGCTCGCTGATCACGCCGGCGCGCGGAAGCACCACGGCCCTGTGGATCACGTCGGTGTCGAGGAACTTGAGGATGTAATAGAGGCTGCGTCCGGGGCCGCCGTTACGCGCGGTGTCGTTGATGAAGAGGACCCTGACCTTGCGCTGCGCGCGCAGGTCGGGCGTGGGCCCTCCGGCCGCACCCTGCGAGACCTGGGAAGTTGATTCTGCCGAGTCGGCGAAAGCCATGAGAGCCTTGCCGTAGCACCATCCGTGCCCGATCGTCCATGCCCCTCGCAGGCCGATTTCCTCGTGCTGTTCAACGCATGTGAACGGCGGTAAGAGCCGTGTTGTGGGCCTACGAGTCACATGGTCACGCTCGCTGGGCGACGCGGACCAAGCCCTGTACGACACCTTCGTCGACGGAAGCCCGCATGGCGCGTATCCGCAGGCGTCTGCGTACGCGCAGCTCGGCACCGCCGGAAGGGCGTTCTCCCCGCGGTTCTTCCTGGCGCGCAACGGCTCGGGTGACGTGATCGGCTCGGCGCTCGTGCTCCGGGCGCGCGGGCCGCTGCGCCTTCCCCTGCCCGCGGCCGTTGTCGAGCGCGGGCCCGTGTGCGCGCTGTCCGATCTCCGACAGGTGCTCGATGCGCTCCACGCGAAGGCTCGCTCGCGCGGCATCTTGCGACTGAGCGTGATGCCCTATTTCGCAGACGACGAGGCCGTGAAAGCCGAGGCGATCCTCGGAGACGCCGGCTTCTCGGTCGACCACGCGTTCTCCTCCGCGCACGCTCGGACCGTGCGGGTGCAGCTCACCGGAAAGGCGAAGGGAGCGATCTTCGCGGGCAAGGACGGGCAGGCTGTGCGCCAGAAGGCAAACGGCGCGCAGAAGGCCGGCGCGACCGCGCGCAAGGGCGGACCCGAGGACGTCGCCGCTCTCCAGGCGATGTACGCGACGATGATGGAGGACCAGCGCCGGCCCACGAAGTCGGCCGAGTACTTCGACGCGCTACGCACGCACCTTCGTCGCTCTCCCGACCGCGCGGCGCTCTTCTTGACCGAGCATCAGGGAGACGTGGTGTCGGCCGCGTTCATCACGAAGCACGGCGCGATCGCCACCTACGTGATGGGTGCATCGTCCAGCGACGAGCGCGAGTTCACGAAGGCCGCGCCCACCTTCGTTGCGGCGGCGGAGTGGGCGCTCGAGCAGGGCTGTGCGGTCTTCGATCTCGGCGGCATCCCGATGGAGGGCGACACCGATCCGAAGCGTCTTTCCATCGCGTCGTTCAAGTCGAAGTTCGCGAAGACGCCGACGACGCTGGTCCGCGAGCACGTCATCTGGCTCTGAGCCCGTTGAGATGACGCCCACGACCTTGTAGACATGGGCGATGCGATCGCTTGCCCTCCTTCCCTGCATTGCCCTCCTCTCGCTCGCGTCGCTCACGGGCTGCGCGGAGACCACGCCGAAGCAGCCGGCGACGCCCGCTGACACGAAGACGTCGCCGTCGCCCGCCGACACGACAACGGCACCGAAGCCCGGTGACCAGCCGCCAGCGCAGATGCCACGCTCGGCGCTGCCCGCGGATCTGCGCGCCGACGCGGCGTGGGTGGCACCGAAGAGCGCGCCCGACTGGTCCGCGTTCGACAAGGCCGCGCCGCTCGCGCCGAAGGCGAAGGCGACATGCGCCGCGCTCGCCGCCACACCGAAGGCGGACCCGAAGGCCGCCGCGCCCGTCTGTACGAACGCCATCGAGCTCGGCGCCGAGCTCACGCGCGCGATGTCCGGTCCGAAGGCAGGCTGGAACGCGAGCCTCGCGCGGCTCGAGTCGTGCGCCGCCGCTCCTTCCGGAATGATTCGCGCGCTGCGCGCGGAGCTCGCGCCCGTCGAGTGCGCGGACGTGCTCACCGATCCGCTCCTCGCATCGCACCCCACGAACATGGAGCCCGCCGTGGCGCACCAGCTCGTCGGGATCTCGTACGCCGCGAAGCTCTCGCGCATGGTGACTGCGCCGCCCGAGATGAAGGGAGCCGCGGACCGAAAGGCAGTCGCGGCCTACCTGCAGGGCCCCATGAAGACGTGGTTCGAGAAGGAGGCGCGCTCCATCGAGACGCTCTCCGCGTCCGTCGCGAAGGGGGAGAAGTCGTGCGGCCAGGGGATCGCCGCCGTGCAGGCTGGCGTGGCAGACATGCGGTTCGTCGACCTCGCGCGCAAGGCGCCGATCCCCGCGGAGTGGAAGGCGGACCGCGAGCTGTCGTCGGTGTACTACAGCGCCCTCGACGAGGCGATGGAGCCGCGCAAGGCCCGCGGGCGCGACGCCGCGCTCTTCGGACTGGAGGTGCTGGCGCAGTGCGGATATGTGCAGGATACACGCGTCGACGAAGCGCGCGCGCTGCTCGAGGCCCTCTATGCCGGCAAGCGCATGGTGGCGCTGTCGGGCATCGTGCTGCCGCCGCGGCTCTCTGGGGCTCCGAACCCGCTGTTCGCCGCGCTGCCGCCGTTCTACGCAGACCGTCTGGTGGGCACGCCGGATGCGGCTGCGCTCACTGCCTGGTCCATGCGCGGCATGCCGCCGGCGGCGCGCGCGTCGATGGAGGGTCGGCTCGCGAACAGGCAAGAGATCAAGCCGGAGGATCCCACGCGGATGCTCTACGCACGCGCGCGGCTCGCGTCCGGCATGCTGCACGTGCGCGGCGTGGATTTCGATCGCGCGCTCGTCGCGACCTTCTCGGAGTCGCAGCCGCTGGGCTTCGAGGCGTCGCTCGCTGCGGTCCTGCGGCGCGGCCCGGGGTCGGCGGTGGAGCTGATGCGCGTGGCATCGCCGAGCGCGCTCAAGTGGAGCGACACGAAGGAGCTCGATGCGCTCGCGGCTCGCGAGGACCCGGACGCGCCGTACGCGGAGTACGACGCTGCGTATCTCACGTTCGTCGCGCCGCCCGAGGGCATGGCCACGAACGTGGCGTTCTTCCTCAAGCTGAAGGAGCGCTTCGACCACGTCGCCGCGAAGACGGCAGACCCCGCGCTGAAAGCGCTCGCGCAAAAACGAAGCGCAGACATGGCAGACACCGCGCGAGCGACAACGCAGCCACCCGCCACGACGAAGTGAGATCAGGCGCGGACCGCCCTCCCGACCGGACCGGCCGCGCGCGGAGACGGCCATCTGGCATCACCAGGCGTCACCAGGCGTCACCAGAAGGGGGGTGATGGAACTTTTATCCATCACAGGAACGCCCACGCTTTCGAAGGGTGGCGAGCCGCAATTATGAGTTCATCGTAAAATTGCAGCTTCGACCTTTCCCCGCCCCAGATGTTGGGTATGCTTTTCTGATGCGCGAATCCCGCCTCTTGATCCCTGCATTGAGCTCTGCGTTCGTGGCCGCTCTGATCGCTGCCTGCAGCGGAGGGAGCAGCACCAACGCGAATCCCGATCCGACCACCACGGACCAGGACGCAGGCGTGATCACCACGCCAACCGTGGACGGCGGCAACTGCGGACACAACACGACGCCGTGCCCGACGGGCGCGAAGTGCAAGGTGGCTGCGGACTGCATCAAGG
>JANXLV010000124.1 GCA_025355005.1 Myxococcales bacterium
GCGCGTCCACGAGTCGACCCTCATCGGGACCACGCTGCGCGAGCACGTGCTCTCCGGAATGCGGGCGGCGCCGGGTGCCACGGGCGAGTTCACGTCGCTCATCAATCACATCTCGCTCGCCGTGCGCATCATCAACTCGCGTGTGTCCGCGGCAGGTCTTGCAGGCATGCTTGGGTACACGGGCGAGACGAACGTGCAGGGCGAGCAGGTGCAGAAGCTCGACATCTTCGCGAACGACGTGCTCGTGAACGTCCTCCAGCGCAGCGGGCACTGCGGCGTCATCGGCAGCGAGGAGCTCGACGAGGCCAAGTTCCAGGAGCACCCCGGCAAGTACGTCGTGCTGTTCGATCCGCTCGACGGCTCCTCCAACATCGACACCAACGTGAGCATCGGGACCATCTTCGCGGTGCTTCGCCGGAGCGAGCCGAAGATGCCGCCGAACCTGCAGGACGCGCTCTGCCCTGGCCGCGAGATCGTGTGCGCGGGCTACGTGCTCTACGGACCGTCGACGCAGTTCGTGCTCTCCACGGGCCATGGCGTTCACGGCTTCACGCTCGATCCGAACGTGGGCGAGTTCTTCCTCTCGCACCCGGACATCGTCTGTCCCGAGAAGGGCTCGACGTACTCCGTCAACGAGGGCAACTACTCGCGCTGGGACAAGCCGACGCAGAAGTGGTGCACGTGGATCAAGGAAGAGGACAAGGCCGATGAGCGCCCCTACGGTCACCGCTACGTA
Source organism: Myxococcales bacterium (assembly GCA_025355005.1). Lineage (GTDB taxonomy): Bacteria > Myxococcota_A > Polyangia > Polyangiales > Polyangiaceae > JANXLV01. The sequence goes on from JANXLV010000124.1 coordinate 737, forward strand.
GGCTCGATGGTCGCCGATGCCCATCGCACGCTCCTGAAGGGCGGAATCTTCGCCTACCCCGCAGACAAGAAGAGCCCCGAAGGAAAGCTACGGCTCCTCTACGAAGCCAATCCGATGGCGTACCTCTTCGAGCAAGCGGGGGGCGCCGCGACAGACGGAAAAAATAGGATCCTCGACATAGTCCCGCAAAAGCTCCACCAGCGAACCCCGCTGGTGATCGGCTCCAAGACGGATGTCGCCGCCTACAAATCGTTCCACCAAGGCGACCGCTGATCTCACGGGACGTTCTTCAATCTCTACGGCACGACAGAGGTGCAGCAGATCGAGGCCAGGTCACCGCTCGGAGGGCAAACATCATCACGAACAACATCGCCATCAACACGCGCTTTGCGATCGCTCCGCAGCGCGTCCACTGGATCAGCGCGTCTGCGACATCGCTCCTGCACTACGGCTTCGAGTTCGGCGGCTGACACGACGCGGGGCCTCGAACGTCACAGCCCGAAGTGCAGGCCCGACGCAGCAAGCCGCGCACGGGCGTCACTCACGCGTCGCACGGGACCCAGGTTCACGGCGCCCGCAACGACGCCGGCAACCGCAAGCGCAGGCGCGCCCAGCGCGAAGAGACCGAAGATCCCCGACAGGACCGTGACGACGAGCCACGTGAGCGAGAGCAGCACCGCGACGCCCGACGCGATCACGGTGAAGAGCCCGGACCACCCGCGCGCGCGGAAAAGCGACACGCCCGCGAAGAAGAGCGCGAGGCCCACCACCAGCAGCAAGAGCGGCATGACGACCCAGGCGCCGCGCATGCTGACGAGCGCGAACGTCTGCAGCGCCATCAGCGTGAAGTTCACGCCCGCGAAGAGCACGACACCGCCGCCGACCTTTGCGGAGAGCGGCGTCATCGCGTCCACGATGTCCACGTCGGGGTTCGTGGAAGGAGCCTTGTGCGACGTGGGCGGTGCGTAGGGCGAGGGCTGCTGCATATCAGACCCCCTGCGTCTCGGGCGCCCAGATGTACTTGTGCATCTGGAGCTGCACGCGCACGGGCAACGCGTCCTCCATGACCCACGTGACAAGGTCGCGCGCCGCAAGCTTCCCGAAGACAGTGCTCGCGAGCAGGTTTGGCGTGCGCAGAGCGATCCCGCGCTCGCGGATGGTCGTGCGCATCCACTCGTAGTCGCCGCGGTCGCTGAGGACGAACTTCACCTCGTCCTTCGCCGTGAGGTGGTCCACGTTGGACCAGAGGTTCCGGTGCGACTCACCCGAAGCGGGCGCCTTGAGATCCATGATGCGATGCACGCGCGGGTCCACGCGCGAGATGTCGCGCTCGCCGCTCGTCTCGATGAGCACCGTCCGCTCCGCGTCGCACAGCTCCGTCATGAGGGGGAGCACGCCCGGCTGCAGAAGCGGCTCGCCACCAGTCAGCTCCACGAGCTTGGTCCCCGTGGCGAGCGCCTTCGCGAGGACGTCCGCGCGTTTCATGCGGGTGCCGCCATAGAAGGCGTGCTCGGTGTCGCACCAGGAGCAGCGCAGGTTGCAGCCCGTCGTGCGCACGAACGTGCACGGCAGCCCGGCGAACGTGGATTCGCCCTGGATGCTCGCGTAGATCTCGTGGATGACGAGGGTGTCCTCCTTCACGACGAAGGGGTTCTAGTACCTCGGAAGTCGGGCCGTCCAGGCGCGCGCACGGGCGACCTCATCGGCCACCCTCGCGGGATGGAAATGGAACCGTGTTGGTGTCGATGTCGGTCACGTCGACCGTGGACGGCGGCGGCCACGCTGGCGAGACGGGCCGCGGCACGATCATGGGCTCTGGCGTCCGATGAAGCGCGCGCTCCACGGCCCATGCGGTGGCGCCAATTCCGACGATCGCGAGGACCGCCACGCGAAATAGCGGAAACCAGGGCACCCGGATGTTCTCCGGACGTCGCCTTGCGAGCCCCGGCATCTGCGAGGGCAGCCGCGGCTTCTTTCGTTTCGCCATAAAATCGCCCAGTCCAGAAAAGGTCGCTAGCGTTCTGTCCGCTCTGTCTTTCCTACCACGGCTGCCCATCGCGGTTCTCTTCGCGCTTTCGGCGTGCGCCACCGCCGCGCCAGAGGTGCCCGTGGTCGCGCCGAAGCCGCCGCCGCCGCTCGTGGTCACGAGGCAGGTCGAGCGCCCCACGCCACCTCCCACGCATACGTTCTGGGAGCCCGTGCCGTACGAGACCTTGCGACCGGACGTGGCATCGCCGCAGCTCCCGCTCGACGAAGCGAGCATCACGCGCCTCGGCCCCGACGCCGTGGCCTGGGCTACGCAGAACCCCGTCCTCAAGGCGCGGCTCCTCTCCGAAGGTATGTGCGCCGTGCCGCTGGTCCACGCGCGCACGCTCGGCGAGTACTACGTGCACCTGCGCGAGATGGGGATCCCGTACGTCGTCACGATGGACGTTCTCTTCCGCGTGGCGCACGTCACGCTCTCGCGCGTGCTCGCGGATCTGGAGTGGCGCGTGATGGGGCCCGCGCTGGTCTCGTTGCTCGCGAACCTGGATGCGCGGCTCGCAGCAGAGAGCAAGAGCGTCAACGCGGACCTGCAGGAGGCATACACGCTCGCGCGCGGAGTCGTGTCGGTCGCGCGCGCGCTGGCCACGCCGGCGATCCCGTCCGAGAAGGCGCCGTCGGCTGCGGTCTCCGCGGAGCTGCGCCGGATCATGGAGCACATCGGGCCGGCACGGAGCGACGTCTTCGGCACCACGCTCGACTATTCGATCTTCGCGCCGTCAGGCGACGCAGACACGCTCGACCCGAGCCTCGCGGGCTACAGCACCGCGTTCACGTGGCTCGCGTCGGGCCCGCTGTTCGTGGCCTCCCGCGCAGACGTTGCAGGTGCTCCGGCAAGCGTGACCACGGCGCGCACGCACACGCGTGCCGCGATGATCCTGACACGTCTCGTGGCCACGAACGCCGATCCGGAAGCACGTGCATTCTACAAGCAATTCGTCACCGCTCGTGCGCTGGTCCTGGGCCACGCCGACGACGTATCACCGGACATGCTGCGGGACCACGTCGCGCGCGCCGGAGTGGAGCTCTCGGACCCGCGCACCATCGCGAACGTGGTCGTTGTCGACAAGGTGCGGCACTCTCTGGTCACGGAGCGCGCACCCACCGTCTATGACGGCGGCGCGAGCATACGTGTCGATCCGTCGCAGAAGAGCGCGCGCCTCATCGCACGCAGCGTCCTCTCCATGCGGCTCGCAGGGGATGAGATCACGGATGACTCGGCCGTCCTCACGGCGCTCACCTTCCCCGAGGTGGGCGCGAGCACCGCGGAGGCTGCCATGTCCACGACCGGGGTGCTGGCGCCGCCGTCACAGCGCACGCTGCCTTCGTCGCTCGACGTGTTTGCATGGCTCGGCTACGAGGAGGCGCGCGCCGAGCTTCACGCGCGCGGTGGCGATGCGTTCGAGCGCTACGACCAGACGCTGACCCACCTGCGTCGCCGCTTCGCCGCCGATGATCTCACCACTCGCCACGCCACGCCGTATGCCTCACTGCTCGACGCGCTCGCATCGTACACCGAGGCCGCGTCCGCCGATCGCTTCGAGCCGTTCGCGCAGGGCAAGGCGCAGAAGGTGATGAAGCTGGAGTCCGCGCTCGCGTACTACGCAAGCCTGCGGCACGACACCTTTGCGTTCACGCGCACGCCGCTGGAGGCGCTCCCCAACGTACTCAAGAACCGGCCCGCGACCGCGCCACCCGCGGCGTTCGTGGAGCCGCACCCGGAGGTGATCGCGAAGCTCCTCGCGGCGATGAAGCAGCTGCGCAGACGGCTCGAGATGGCGTCGCTCCTTCCGAAGGACGGACCCTCCGATGTGCTCATGCGGACGGCCGAGGACCTCATGCGCACGGCGCTCGCGGCCGCAGTGATGGAGACCAACGACACTGCGATGCCGGTGGAGCTGCAGGCCGACCTGGCGTACCTACCCACGCTGCTCGCCGAGTGGGAGGCATGGTTGGGCAAGACGCACGACGCCTCGCTCGAGCTCAGCACCGATCTGCACACCGACCTCGCGGGCGCACAGGTCGTGACGCTCGCGACCGGTCCGCTCGAGGCGCTTCATACGATCATCCGCGAGCCAGAGAGCGGTCGCCTCATCCACGCCGTTGGTGCGCACTGGCCCGTGTACGAGATGGCGCAGCCGGTGACGCTCCGCCTGAGCGACACCAGGTGGCGCGCGCGCCTGGCAGCGGGCAGTGCGCCGCCTCGCTTCGCGTTCACCGCTGCGTTCCGCGTGGAGCCCGTGGTTGCCGACGCGCAACAATTGCGCCACTAGGCTTGCAAACCCGCGGATCCCAACTAGGAAGAGGCGACCAATGTCCAAAGGCCGTCACCCGTATGCCTCGTTCGTGAGTCGCGTGGAGAAGCCCGCGCGCTATCTCGGCGGTGAGTTCGGGATCGTCCAGAAGGACTGGGACAAGGTGGACGCACGCGTGTGCCTCGCGTTCCCGGACATCTACGACATCGGCATGAGCCACCTCGGCTTCAAGATCCTCTACAAGATCTTGAACGACGATCCGCGCACGCTCGCAGAGCGTTGCTACACGCCGTGGATCGACATGGAGAAGGAGCTCCGGGAGCGGAACGTTCCTCTCGTGTCGCTGGAGAGCGCGCGGCCGCTGTGCGACTTCGACGTGATCGGCTTCTCGCTGCAGTTCGAGCTCACTTACACGAACATCCTCACCATGCTTGAGCTGGGGGGCGTCGCGCTGCTCACCGCCGACCGCGGTGAAGACGCGCCGCTCGTGATCGCCGGCGGTCCCACGGCCACACACCCGGAGCCCGTCGCGGACTTCTTCGACGCAATCGTCATCGGCGACGGCGAGGAGAGCGCCACGCGCGTAGCGCTGACCTGGACGGACCTGAAGAAGAAGGGCATCGCGCGCGCAGAGCGTTTGCAGGTGCTCGCCACGCTGCCCGGTGTCTACGTTCCTTCGTTGTATGATACACATATCGAGGAAGCGACCGGCTACACCGTCGTCACCGGCCCGAAGCGCGGCATCAAGGCGCCCATGCCGGTCGAGCGCTCGCTCGTTCCCGATCTGAACCTGTATCCGTTCCCCGATGACGGCCCCGTCGGCGGTCCCGAGGCCATCTTCGATCGCATGTCGATCGAGATCGCGCGCGGCTGCACGGAGGGTTGCCGCTTCTGTCAGGCCGGCATGATCTACCGGCCCGTGCGCGAGCGCGATCCCCAGCAGATCGTCGATACGCTCGTCAGCGCCGTGAAGAAGTCCGGCTACGACGAGGTCTCCCTCACCTGCCTCTCCACCGCGGACTACTCGTGCATCGCGCCGCTCGTGCAGCGCGTGACGGAGAAGCTCGCGCCAGAGAAGGTCTCGCTCGGCGTGTCGTCGCTCCGCGCGTATGGCCTGGACGAGACGGTGCTGGACGACATGGGCAGGATCCGCGCAAGCGGCGTGACCTTCGCGCCCGAGGCTGGCAGCCAGCGCATGCGCGACGTGGTGAACAAGAACGTCACCGAAGAGCAGCTGATGACGACCGCGGAGCGAATCTTCTCGCGCGAGTACACCAGCATGAAGCTCTACTTCATGATCGGGCTCCCGACCGAAGAGGAAGAGGACGTCCGCGAGATCGCTCGTGTCGGTGGCCGTGCGCGGCAGGTCGGCAAGCGCATGAAACGGCTCGTAGGGCAGGGCGCGCCCGCGGTCACATGCAGCGTCTCCACGCACGTGCCGAAGCCGCATACGCCCTTCCAGTGGTGCGCGATGGATGCGCCCACCCAGGTGCGCGAGAAGCAGCGCTGGCTCCGCGAAGAGGCGCGCAAGTCCAAGGTCGACCTTCGCATGCACGACAGCGAGACCAGCTGGCTCGAAGGCGTGTTCGCCCGCGGCGATCGCCGTCTCGGCGCAGTGCTCCTCCGCGCGTACCAGCACGGCTGCCGCTTCGACTCGTGGGAAGATCAGCAGCGCACGGACGTGTGGGCGGAGTCCTTCAAGATCCTCGGCGTGGACCCGGGTCAGTTCCTGGGCACCATTCCCGTCACCGCGCGCCTTCCGTGGGACCACATCTCCGTCGGCCTCGAGGACGGCTTCCTGCTCCGCGAGTATCGCAAGTCGCTGAAGAGCCGCCTCAGCATTCCATGCGGCAAGGTCGCGGGCGCATTCGTCCATCCGACCAACCTCGAAGACGCAGTGAAGGATATGCGCAAGCTCGTCTGCTACGACTGCGGGGTCGCGTGCGATCTCACTGCCATGCGGACCGAGCGCATCGACTACCTCGAAAAGCTGGACGCAAAGGTGAAGCGCCTGCCGATCCTGCGGGAGCTCCCTCCGCCACCCGAGAAGAAGCCCGACGGCAACTACGTGCAGGGGAAGAAGAAGCCGCCGCCGATCATCCAGGGCAAGGGCACGCGTTACCGTTTCCGCTATGAAAAGCTGGGTTCCATCGCGTTCCTCTCGCACCTCGATCTGATCCGCGCGCTGCCGCGCACGTTCCGGCGGCTTCAGCTCACCATGTTCTATTCGCAGGGGTTCCACCCCAAACCGGACCTCGTGTTCGGGCCTGCGCTCTCGCTCGGCGTGCTCTCTCTCGGAGAGTACGTGGACGTGAAGCTCATCGCCGACATCCAGCCGGAAGAGTACGTGGCGCAGCTCACGGCTGCCTCTCCCGCGGGACTTCGCTTCACGGATGCGATCCGCTTGCCCGACAACGCGCCGGTGCTCTCGCACGTGATCAACATGGCTCGCTACGTCATCGCGTTCCCCGTCCAGGCGGTTGCGGAGCTCGGCGGCGAAGCCTGTCTCGCAGATGCGCTCGCGCAGTTCATGTCGCAAGACAGCGTGACGGTGATCCGGAAGATGGACGGCATCGGCAAGAAGGTCGACGTCCGCGCCATGGTCGCAAGCGCGACGCTCGGTGGCGCGCGTGCTGCTCTTGCGCTCACGCAGGCAGGCATGGTCGGCGCGTACGTCCCGCTCGAGGTCGAAGTTCGGGTCACCGTCGCCGGCTCTGCGAAGGCAAGCGAGGTCGCGCAGGCGATCCTCGCCAACACGAGCACGCCGGATCTGCCGAACTTGATCCTTCGCACGGAGCTCTTCGCGACCAATGCAGCGGGCGAAGCCGTTTCCCCGCTCAGCGCCGAGGCCCTCGTGCCCAAGCCCAAGCCCGAGCGCGCGTTGAAGACGGAAGCCGAAGCAGAGGTCGCGCCTCCTCCGTGACACCGGACCAGACGCTCGCGGTGCTAGGCGGCGTGGGCTTCGCCGCGGGGTTCGTCGACTCCATCGCCGGCGGTGGTGGCCTGCTCACGGTTCCCGCGCTGCTTGCGTGCGGCCTGCCTCCACACGCGACGCTCGCCACGAACAAGGCGCAGGCCGTGTTTGGTGCCGCGTCATCGGTCACGTCGTTCTGGCGCAGGAATGCGCTTCAGAAGAGCCGCGCGCCGCTCGCCTTTGTCCTGGGATTCCTGGGCTCGCTCACGGGTGCGTACCTCGTCACGCTCGCGAGGCCAGAGCCGCTTCGCCCCGTGGTGCTCGTGCTCCTCGCCATCGCCGCGATCATCGTCATGGTCCCGCGCGATCGTCTGAAGCCGCTGAATCTCGCGCGGCCTGAGCTCGCCTACGCCGGTGTTGCGCTCGTGCTCGGAGCGTACGATGGCTTCTTTGGTCCGGGCGTGGGCTCCATGCTCATCGTGGCCAACGTGCTCGTGTTCGGGGACACGCTGACGTACGCGTCGGGCAACGCGAAGGTCGTGAACTTCGCCTCCAACCTCGCCGCGCTCATCCTCTTTCTCTTCCGCGGCGACATCCACTGGAGGCTCGCTCTCGTGATGGCGGCGTGCAACGTCCTGGGCGCGCAGGTCGGCTCCCGGCTCGCGATTGCACGTGGAGACAAGCTCGTTCGTGTCGTCGTGCTCCTGGTCGTCTTCGCTTTGATCATCAAAATGGGGATCTCGCTCCTCGGTTGAACGTACAATCCAGAGACATGTCACAGGCCACCCCGCTCATCTTCGGCGCAGCATTCTCGGAGCCCAGCGCCGACAAGAACGACGCGCTCGTACAATTCACGGAAGCTCTGGCGGCTCGCTCCGGGCTCTCGATCACCGCGAAGGCATGCACCTACGAATCGCTGGCAGCGGCCATGAAGGATGGCACCGTGTCGGTCGGCTGGCTCCCTCCGATCGTGTACTTGAAGGCAGCGGCCATCGCCCAGCCACTGCTGCGCATCCAGCGCGGCAAGGACAAGACGTATCAGACCGCGCTCCTCGTCCGCGAGGACTCGCCCTACAAGGAGCCAAAGGATCTTCGCAATGCGCGCGCCGCGTGGGTCGATCCGTGGAGCGCCGCTGGCTTCGTGATGCCGCGATTGTGGCTGCTCTCCCACGGCGTCGACCCGCGCACGCTGTTCCGCGCAGAGTCGTTCAAGTGGTCTCACAAGGCCGCCGTGCAAGCCGTGGTGGATGGCGCCGCTGAGGTCTGCGGGACATACGCCAGCGTCAACGCGGAAGGCGCGCTCACCTCGGGTGGCTGGTCCACCGTCCCCGAGGCGAAGACGCGTGTGCTGCAGAAGCTCGGCCCCGTTCCTCCCGATCTCATCGCGCACCTCACGTCCCTGCCAGAGGCCACCGTGCTGGCGCTGCGAACTGCGCTCACCGACGTGAGGGACGACGAGGCGCTCTGTCTCGCCTGCAACGATCTCTTCCAGGCCACGGAGCTCGGCGCCGTCGCGGCGTCCGACTACGACGCGCTCCGCAAGGACCTGGAGTACGGCGAATCCAAGAACCTGTTCGCCTCGTAAAAACAAGCCGAGCTAGCGCGGGTCCGGGCGGCTCTTCGCGATCTGAGGCCTGCGCGCGCCCAGGGCACGCAGCGCATGACAGACGTCGGGATCGTCGCACGGGCCGACCTTTCCCGTGGTCTGCGGCCAGCTCCAGTGATCCTTCCGTGCGAACACGACGCCCGCGCGCTTGTCAGGGCCGCGCCACGTGGGAGCGGTGTGCGGCAGCTTCGCCTCGCGCTCGTGCGGGTCATCCATCTTCGCGATGAACGGCAGCGGGATCGTCGGGGTGAGGCCCACGCGCTGGACGGGGGAGCCGTCTGGCAACGCGTAGAGCAGCGTCGTCAATCGCAGCACGCCCACCGCAGCCTCGTCGTCCAGGTACTCCTGCGCGCAGCCCTTGCCGAACGTGGGCGCTCCGACGCTGGGGCCGCGTCCGTACGCCATGAGCGCGCCGGAGATCATCTCGGCGGCGCTGGCCGTGGAGCCGTCGACGAGCGTCGCCACGGGGCCCTCCCATGCGGGTTGGTTCGCAGGTGAGTGGTCCACCTCGATCGTGCCGTCGCGCCGCCGCGTGGGGAAGAGCGGCGCATTCGGGATGAAATGGCCGAGCGCGTTGATCGCGCCGTCCGTGGACCCGCCGCCGTTGCCGCGAAGGTCGAGCACGAGCCCCGTCACGTGCTCTTCGAGGAGGTCCGTGATGACGTCGCGAATGTCATCGCCCAGATCGTCGCGCACGTCCTGGAAGGCAACGACCGCGACAGTGCCGGAGCCGAACGGGATCCGTGTCACCTCGACATGCGGCGCCGCGCCCGGCCTTCCATTCGCGAGCTCGAGGGGCGTCGGACCCACCGCGAGATCCACGAGCGCGCCGCTGCGAATCACCCTGATCTTCGCGGCGCCGTCCTGCCGTGATGCGAACCCGAGCTGCTCTACTTGCTCGAGCGGCATACCTGCAGTGAGCACGCCGTTCACCGACAGCACGACGTCGTTGTCGAGGAGGGGCGCCACTGCGTGATCGTCGACGCGGAAGCCCACCGCTGTGACGGTGACCTTGCCCCACGGCTTCTCTGGCGGCGCGGCGAACAGGTCGACCTCGTACACGCTGGACTTCTCGTCCAGGGGTGCCCACGCGCCGTGCGGGTCCACCAGCGGCACGTACGCGCGCACGGCGGACGCGAGCACGACCTCTGCCCACGCTGACGCGTCGAGCGCGGGAAAGAAACGATCGCGCGCGGCGACCGTGAACGGCTCCGCCTTCTCGCCGATGGCCGCGCGAACTGCGCGTGTGCGTCGGCCGAGCTCCATCGCGCGCTCGTGGCTCGTGCCCGTGGCCGGCAGGTCGCGTGTCTCCGCGCTGGCAACGTCCCCGTGCTCCTTGCTGCCAGTGTCGAAGCTTCCGCGCAGCTCCATGGCCCATTCAGCGAGCACCTTGCCGACGCGCCGTGCAGCCGCGCAGTCGGAGCTTCCTCTGCCTTCGAGCTCGCCAATGAGATCCTTCGAGGCTTCGTCCATGGCCGCGCTGGTGGGCGCGTCGTCGGGCAAGCTCCAGAACGAGTGCGGGTCCAGCCAGTCCGATGCGGAGGCGGAGAGCTCCTTTGGCGACACCGCCTCGGGCTCGTACGAGAGCTCCGCGCGCACCTGCGCGATCACGCGCCGCGCCTGGTTGCAGGTGATGCGCGTGGGACCACCCGAAGGCAGCTGGAAGCGCAGATCGTTCGGCTCGCCAAGGGGCGCGGGCGAAGCGCGCTTGTCAGTCGCGACAGAGGCCGCGTCTGCGGGCGCATCGCCTCTGCGGGCCCGCGCAACGAGGTACGTAGCGGCTGCGCCTACGCAGGCGAATACCAGTGCCAACGTGAGCGCGCGACGCATCCCCGGAGGCTAGCACCCACCCCATTCGCAGGCTCAGTTTGTGGCCCTTCGGTAGCCTCCCAGGTGTTCAGGTCAAGGCGCGCGCACGTCAGGCTGCAGACGTGAGATGAGCGACGCCGCTGAAGTCTCCAAGCCTGTCCTTGAGCTTCGACATTGCGCGCTCCTCGATCTGGCGCACGCGCTCCTTGCTCACACCGAGGCGCGCTCCGAGCGCCTGGAGCGTCGGCGGGTCCTCCGTCATCATGCGCTCCGACACGATCAACCGCTCGCGATCGGTCAGGACGAGCAGCGCATCGCCCACCGCGACCTGTGCCTGCGACGAGCGCTCGTGCGACGCCGCCTCTTCTTCGGGCGACGGCAGCGGCGATGCGAGGCGATCCTCCGCGGAGCCACCCTCGTCGGTGCGCGCATCTAGGCTCGCCTCCTTGCTGGCCAGGAGCGGCAGTAGCTGCTCCACGCGCTCCACGGAAAGACCGGACAGCGCCGCGAGCCGCGTCGCGTCTCCTTCTCCCGCGCGATACGCACGCAGCGCTTTCCGTTCGGTCTTGGTCGTGCCCAGCCGCACGACGCGGAAGCCCTTCACCACGTATTCCCGGATCTCCGCGCGGATCCAGTACGCAGCGTACGTGGCCAGGCGGACGTCACGTTCGGGGTCGAACTTCTTCACTGCCCGCAACAGGCCCAGGTTGCCTTGCTGGATGATGTCCTCGAGCGGAATGCCCCAGCGACGGTACTGGAGCGCGATCGAGATCACGAACGGCAGGCAAGCGCGGACGAGGTCGTCGCCCGCACGGCGATCGCCAGCCAGGTAGCGACGGGCGAGCTCTTGCTCCGCCACACGCGAGAGCGGCGCGCTCCCGGCGAGGGCGGCTTTGTACGAGGTGAGCGAGTGCGAGGATTCGGCGAAGCGCATGTTCCCTCCGTGGGTCTACAGCTGCCACGCATCTTGTGCACGGGCGGTGCCACACGAGAATTCAGCCTGAATCCCGTCATGTGCGCCGAGTCGAGCCCGCCATTCGCGCAACCGCATCTCGCGCGCATGCCGTGCGCCGCAATCATTTCGCGATCGCCGATCCGAGCGTCGGAGCCTTGGGCTCCTCAGAGCTTGATCGTCAGACCTTCGTAGGCCGCGCGGACATTCCCGTGAAGGGCCTTCGCGCGCTTTTCCTTCTCGCGCACGGCCGTGTCGCTCTGCATGGGGTCGTGGTGGAAGAGCACGAGCTCCGAAACGCCTGCCGCGTTGGCGAGCTTGATCGCCTCCTCGTAGGTGCTGTGGCCCCAACCCTGCTTCGGGCCACCCGTGCCGGCGGTGCCCGCGTACTCCTCGGGAGTGTACTGCGAGTCGTAGATGAGGACGTCGGCGCCCTGCGCGAGCTTGAGCAGCTTGGCGTCGATCACGGCGTAGTGCTCGGTGTCGGTCGCGTAGACCATCGCGTGGCCTTCGTGCTCGATACGGTAGGCCATGACGCCGTTCGGGTGATTGCCGTGAGCGGCCGTGATCTTCGCGACCTTGCCGTCGCCGGCGTCCAGCTCGAGGAGCTGGCCTTCGCGCAGGTCGTGGAAGAACATCGTCGCGCCCATGTCGGAGAGGTGCACGGGGAAGCTCGGGTGATCCATCTGTCCGGCGAGCGTCTCCTCCAGCGTGCGGCTCACGGTGGTGCCGCCATACAGGTGGATGGTGTTGCCGGGGACGAACGCGGGATCGAAGAACGGGAACCCCTGGATGTGATCCCAGTGCACGTGGCTGAAGAAGATATGCGCGGTGAACGGCATCTGCTTCACGAGCGTCTTGCCCAGGAGCCGGAGGCCGGTGCCGCCATCGAGCACGATCAGCGCCTTCCCTGCGCGCACCTCGACGCAGCTCGTGTTGCCGCCGATCTCGACTGTGTCGGGACCGGGCGACGGGATGCTGCCGCGCACGCCCCAGAAGGTGATCTGCATTGGCCTTGCACTGTTCTATGCGGGTGCGGGAGGACCCGTCAACCGTTCGTGCGCCTGGTGCCCGTTCCAGCGCCCAAAGCGGCCGGCGCGGACTATGCTTCCACAGTGCGCACGAGGACGCTCCTTCGCCCGATGCTTGCAGGATGCATGCTTGTGCTCGGCTGCACCGACACGCGTTCGAAGGACGCTCCGGATGCCGCTGCTGCTGCGCTGGGTCCGCTCGATGCCTCCGCGCTCGCGATGGCCGAGGACATGCGCAGCTCCGCGGGTGTCGTGGCGGGTGCCACACAGGATCACGATCCGCGGGTTCGCAGGCGCGCGGCCCTCACGCTTGCACGCATCGCGGACCCCGACGGAATGGAGCCACTCCTGTCGCTGCTCGGCGACGAAGACGCGGAGACCACCGCGTGGTCCGCGTACGGGCTCGGGTACATCTGCAAGGGTCACGAGGAGAGCTTCGTGCGCGCCCTCTCCGCACGCGCCGCGCCGCTCGCGCTCGCGCCTGCGTCAGACAAGGTGCCGAAGGACGAGAAGCCTGGCGACGCCGCGCTGGACGTACGCCGCGCCATCGCGCGCGCCATTGGACGTTGTGGTGGCCCGCTCGCGGAGGCGGTCCTCACCGCGTGGGTGCGCGTCAAAGATGGCCCCATGATGGACGCGGCCGTCCTTGGCCTGTCGGACCTCGCATCGCGAAAGAAGGATCTCGGGGACGCAGGTCTCCTCGCGTTGCTCTATGCGGCCACTGGCAACGCGGGCGAGTTCGCTGCTCGCGATATGGCCTTCTTCGGCCTGTCACGCATCCCCATCGGCGACGCATTCAAGGAGACCGCGCTGAAGGGCGCGCGTGGTGCTCTCGCGCGTCCGGGCGAGGCGCGCATCTTCGCCATCAAGACGCTCCTTCGCTGCGGCAAGGACGCCGTGCCGGACCTCTCCAAGATCGTGGCCGACAAGCAGTTCACCATCGCCGAACGCGCGGAGGCTGCCCGGTCGCTCGGCTCGCTGGGGGACGCGGGCAAGGGCGCCGCCACGGAGCTCCTCGGCAAGCTCACCCCGGACAAAGATCCGTTCGCGATCAGCGCGCTCGGCGGAGACGACTTCGCCGTCCTCTCGTCGCTGCTGTCATCCGTTGGCGTCGACGCCCCGAAGAAGGCATCCACCGTGCTGTCTGCCGTCGCGGCGTTGCGCGCGCCAGGCGATCCGCCGCCTGTGCTCGCGCGCCGGCTCGCGGAGCTGCGCTGCACCGCTTCGCTGTCGCTCGCACACGCCGCATGGGACTCCGACGTCCTTTTGAAGTGTGATGACGACGGGACCTATGCGAAGGAGCATGCCGTCCTCGCCTCCATGCTCGAGTCGCCCATCACCGGCGCCGCAAAGCGCGAAGCGTTCGCGAAGCTCGCACGGAGCAAGCACCTGCGCGTGCGCGAGCAGGCGATCGAAGGCATTGGCACGCACGCGGAGCTCGGAGATCTGGGGCGCACGCTGATCATCGAAGGCCTGTCCTCGGACAAACCTGGTCTGGTCGCCACCACCGCGGACCTCGTGAGCACGCACCCCGAACGGCTCATGGTCCTGGCCGAGGCCGAGAAGCGCGCAGCGCTCGACCCGCGCGCGCCCCCGCCGTCCGCCACCCCCATGCAGGAAATCGACGCCGCGGTGGCGCGCGCGCTTGGCGTCGCCATGAGGAAGCCGTGGAAGGAAGATCTGGTCGAGACGCGTCTCGCGCTCCTGGATGCGACGGCGGCCGTGGGCGTTCTGTCCGCGAAGGCCGCGGCGGAGTCTGCATGCAAGGACACCAACGTCACCGTACGCGAGCGCGCGCAGAAGGCGCTGCGTACGCTCGGCGACAATCGCACGGTCTGCCCCGCCCCGAAGACCCCACGGGCAGCAGCACCGGAGGTGCTCGGGCCGCACGCGTCTGCGACCCTCACGCTCGTCACGGACTCCGGTGAGCTGGGGTTGGTACTTGAGCCGGAGCTTGCGCCCGTGACCGTGGCGCGCATCACGTCTCTCGCGAAGAGCGGCTTTTACAAGGGGATCGTCGTGCATCGTGTGGTGCCCGCGTTCGTCGCACAGTTCGGCGACCCCGACGGTGATGGCTACGGCGGCTCCGGCACTCTCCTCCGCTGCGAGACATCGCCCGTGCCATTCGCGCGGCTCGACATCGGCATGGCGCTCGCGGGGCGCGACACGGGGTCAAGCCAGCTCTTCGTGACGCTCGCGCGCACGCCGCACCTCGACGGCGAGTACACGCGCATTGGTCACGCCACGGGGGACTGGGACGCGGTCGCAGAGGGCGACGTGATCACCGACGTGAAGGTGAAATAGCCGTCAAGCCGTCAAGTCTGGGGTCGCGTGCCGTCCAGGCGGTAGCGACTGAGATCCAGATGGAAATGGTTGTTGTGAGCCTTGTTGAAGAACGGCGTGAGCACGTTGGAGAACACGTCCTCGTCGTTCGCCCTTCGTGACACCGCACGCAGGAATGCGCCGCCCGCCTTCTTCGGCTCGCCTTCGGATAGGTCGAAGTCGCGCACGACCTCGATGGTCTTTCCGTTGGCGAGCACGAAGCGCATGACGTCGATCGCGTTCGCGTACGAGTGCTCGCTCACGGTGCCTGGATAGGCGGACACCTCGCGGCAGCTGTACGTCCCCATGTGCTCGATGCGCGCGACCTTCGTCTTCAGCTTCGACGCCGCTTCGTTCTGCAAGATGATCTCCCACGTCGCCAGCGCGAGCGCCATGCCGCACGTGACCAGCGGCGCGCTGTTGTAGGCGATCTTGCCCGGGCCGCGGATGTACGTGACGACCTCGGGCGCGCCGCACACGATCTTCTGCTTGGAACGCGTGGTGTGGACCGGCAGACTCGCGCGCTGGAACGTGACGCCCAGCGCCTTCAACGAGCCCTCGCAGTCCGTCTCCGGATCGGGCGGTCCCACGACGTAGTCATCCGTGGGATCGATGTTCGCGTACCCGCCGGGCCTGCGCTTCGGAGGAGGCCCCGCATCCACGGTCGTCGCATCTGCGACCACGGCTTTTTCGTCGGCGACGCCAGCGTCCTCGGCCACTGCCGGCGGCGCGCTCGGGCGCACGGTATCGGTGGGGCCAGTCGCCGCGGCCATCTCGTGGCCGGGCTCGGGGGCCTGGCCCTCGGGAGCCTTGGGTTCGGCGCAGGCCCCGAGGAAGGTCAAGAGCAGCAAGGAGCGAAACGCGCGCACACACATGTCTACCACGCAGGTTGGACACAGCCCGAGTGTATGCTCTTGGGCGAAGCCGCATGATGTACCGAGAGAGCTCCCCGCCGCCCCGCGCCGAGAAGCGCTGCCTCTACTGTGGCACCAGCAATTTCGTGGAGTGCCAGGTCTGTCTGTGCGGCGCGCCGCTTCCGCCCGCCATGCCGGAGCCGCCGACGCCGCCGCTTCCATGTCCGCGCTGCACATCAGCAGAGCTCACCCACACGCCGAACGACCCAGAGCAATACGGCCACCACTGTGCATCGTGCGGCGGCCTCTTCGTCGGGGCGAATGACTGGACGAAGCTGCTCACGAACTCCACCGCGACGGAGGCAGCCGCCATCGACAGCACGAGCGCCGCGCCGCTCTCGGGCTCGCAGCTGTTCCCGATGGCGGCATGTCCGGCGTGTCGCACCACGATGGACCGCGCCACCTTCGCAGCCCGCTCCGGCATCTCGGTCGATGTATGTAACATGCATGGAATTTGGTTCGACGCAGGCGAGCTCGTCCAGACGGTTCGGTGGCTCTCCGAAGGTCAAAACCCCGTGGAGCGGATGGATCCGATCCTCGAGCTGCGGCTGCCATCGTCCTCCCAGCGGCCCGCGGAGACCGGCAACGATGTCTATACGCGGCTCGCCGCCGCCGGCACCCTGCTCACGCTGCGTCGCATGT
>JANXLV010000151.1 GCA_025355005.1 Myxococcales bacterium
CGAGCTTTCGCGTGGCGCGCTCGGCGTCGGAGACGGCCTTCTGATCGTCCTGCGGCATCAACCCCTGATCGCGCAGGTGCTTGGTCGCGAGCTCCTCGGCGCGGGTGCGGTACGGCGCCGCGGCTGCGTCGATCTGACGCATCAGCGACTTCACTTCTTCGCGGTAACGGAAGGAGACGTCCTCGAAGTCCGCCGGCAGGATCTTCCCGAGCTTGCGCTCGTTGTCGAGATCCTTGAGCGACAGGAGCAGCATCTTCTTGCGCGCGATCATCGACTCGAGCGCGCCGTGCTCCACCGTACGCACTGCCTCGTCCGGAATGTCCGTGTCGCCGCCGAGCGTGCGCAGACTGTTCCAGAAGAACAGAACTGCTATGAGAAGCGCTCCGCCGCACAGCCCCAGGATCAGCTGGGACGCGGGCAGGAAATACACCGCACCCGACCAGAGGACGGCAAAGCTGACCGCGATCGCGGTCTTGAGGTTCGTGGTGATCATGTGGGCACGTTCAGACGTTTCCGCGCGGCATTTCTAGCACGATCCATGGGTCTCACGCGTTGTCGTCGAGGTCCGCGAGCTCCTCATCGAGCCGCGCGTCGTAGCCGTCCTTCTTGTCGTCCTTCTTGTCGCCGTCTGCGTCGTCGGACCCGGCGGCCGCGCGCTCTGCCTGCGCCTTCTTCTCCTTCGACCGCCAGCGCGTCGCAAGGTACGCGAAGCCCAGACCACCCGAGACGATGCCCGCGAGCGGAACGATGTAGATTGCACGCATTGCGCCGCTGTTCGGAGGCACCGCGAGCGCCTCCGTTCCGTAGTCCGCCGCGTAGTCCGCGATGATCTTGTCGCGGGCCTCACCGGCGGCGATCTTCGCGCGGATGCGCGCACGCATGTCGTCCGCCTCGCCACACGAGCAAGTGGAGAGCAGATCACGCGCGCATGTCCCGCACATGCATCTGAGCTGGCCGAACAGATCGCGCTCCTGAACGCTCTCGATGTGGATCACGCCAGCGTGCTGGCTGGATCCCGTCTGCGCGAACGCTGGCGTGGGCAGGAGCGCGAGGATGACGCCGATCGTCACGCTCGCGCCTACGGCGGCCGTTCCTCTGGCGACGCGCCACACGCGCGACTCCTCCGGATCGAACTCGGGCCACATGCACAGGAACGAGCCGCAGATGAGGACGATGCACCCGAACCAGATGAAGCCGACGAGTGCGTTCACATGGACCTGTATCGACGCGGCCTTGGTCTCCGGATTGATGGTGCCGACGACGAGGTAGAGGTCGTCGCGGATGGAGTGCAGCATCGCGACCTCGGTGGTCGGCGACTCCGGCATCTTCTTGTAGATGAACTTCGCAGGTGAGAGCGTTCCCCGGGATTTCCCGTTCTCCGTGACCTCGACGTCGGCGAAGATCATTCGCTTACCGGTGTCGACCTCCATGCGCGGGCCCTTGTACGTGAGCGTGAGGCGCTCGACCTGCATGGTCTGTCCGGGCGTGAGCGTGGCCTCTTGATCCTGGTTCCACGAGTGTCCCGTGAAGCCGAACGTCATGAGGATGATGCCGAGGTGACAGATGTACCCGCCGTAGCGGCGACGACCCGTGTGCGGCAGCGAGAACAGCGTGTAGATGAGGCCGGGGAAGAACCCCGCATACCAGAGCCACGATGGGGTCTTGTCCGCGCCGCTCTTCGTGCGGGCCTTGAAGAGGAGCTGGAACTCCTGGATGACGACCGCCGCGTTGAAGCACACGAGCGAGAAGCCGAGCACCGGCGTGATCGCATTGAACGCCTGCAGCGCCTTGCCCAGCGCGCCGGTGTAGAGCGGATCGCCCCACACGATCGCGGGATGGTGCAGCCAGCCGCCGAGCAGGAAGTGGAGCGCGACCGCGCCGACGAACACAGCGCCCGGGAAGATGAAGTTCTGCCTCAGCGCAGATCCGGTGGTCTTCTTCCAGCCGAACAGCGTGCCGACGCCCATGACCGCGAAGATGGTGAGCCCCAGCGGCTGCACCCACGCGTTGTAGAACGGAGGACCCACGCTCACCTTCTCGTCCCAGAGCGCCTCGCTGACCATCGGGAACGTGGTGGCGATCACCACGAACAGAAGGAACGAGAGCAGCCCGAGGTTGTTCAGCATGAACGTGAACTCGCGCGAGATGAGCGACTCGAAGCCGGGGAGCTTGCTCTGCGTGGGAACGCCCTTGGTGATGCGACGGAACACGAGCTCGATGCCGGCGTAGACCGCGCCACCCGCGAGCAACGCGAACACGAACACCTTCATCAGCGTGCGTTTCAGGTTGAACGCCGTCAGTGCGTCGGGGCTCATCACGTCCTTCGCGGCGGCCGCATCCAGCGCGTTTCCGCCGACCTTGGACGCGACCCAATATGCGAACACGAGCATGAGCAGCATGGCCCAGCCCGCGGCGATCGCGCCGATGCGGAGCTCCTTCGTGGGCGTGATGTTGCGTAGCTCCGGCCAGCGATAGAGAATCAGCGTGAACGCGAACACCGCGACGACGACCAGGAAGTAGACGAAGTACGTCCCGATGCCGCTCTGCGCGAACGAGTGAACGCTCGCGATCGCGCCCGAGCGCGTGAGGAACGTCCCGAAGATCGTCATGAAGAACGTGATGCTGATCAGCGCCACGTTCCACACCTTGAAGATGCCGCGTCGCTCCTGGATCATGATCGAGTGCACGAAGGCCGTCGCGGTGAGCCATGGCATGAAAGCCGCGTTTTCCACGGGATCCCATGCCCAGTAGCCGCCCCAGCCGAGCTCCTCGTAGGCCCAGAGCATGCCGAGCGTGTTGCCGATGGAGAGGAAGAGCCACGCGAAGAGCATCCACTTGCGCGTCGCCTGGATCCACTCCACGTCGAGGCGACCCGTGACGAGCGCCGCCACCGCGAACGCGAACGGGATCGTGCACCCGACGAACCCGATGTAGAGGCTCGGCGGGTGGATGATCATGTAGAAGTTCTGGAGCAGGGGGTTCAGTCCCTCGCCGTCCAGACGCGCGCCGGCGACGCTGGTGGAGAACGGGTTCGCCGCGAACGTCATCAGCACACAGAAGAAGACGACGACGGCCATGAGCGTCGCGATGACGTAGGGCTGCAGCTCGACGTAGCGCTTTCCGAGCCATTTCACGCACACCGCGATGTACGTGCTGAGCAGGAACAACCACCACAGCAAGGACCCGTCCTGTCCGCCCCAGAGCGACGTGAGCAGGTAGGTCAGCGACATGCTGCGGTCCGAGTAGTGGGCCACGTAGCGGAGCCGGAAGTCGTGGCTCACGAACGCATACGCCAGGACGAGCACCGCGGTGAGGATGAGCGCGCACGTGCCGTACGCGGACAGGCGCGCGGCGGCGAGGGTCCGGAGGCTACCCGTGCGACCCGCGGACAACGACACCGCGAAGGTGTAGCCAGCAGCGACCATCACGGCGAAGAGGACCAGGGTTCCGAAGAGCGGGAGTGTGTTCCACATGGTTGGCTCGAGGCCTCTTGCGTTCAGGCGTGCGCCCCGAAATAGGGGCGCCAGTTGCCGACATACGGGCTGCAGTCTAGCAGGTTGCGCTAATAAGCGGATCGTTGAGCCCGATGGCAGAAGAGGCACCACAGAAGGGCAGGCGTCCGGCGCCGCCTTCTGCTGTGCAGACATTCAGCAAGGCCAAGGTCCATCTCGCGTTGCTAGTCGTGCAAGTGGCATTCGGCTCTCAAGCGGTGGAGTCCAAAGTTGCCATGATGCCAAGCGCATTGGGGGGCGAGGGCATTCCCGCAGAAGCGCTGGCCATGAGTCGAATGCTCGGCGGAGCCTTGTTTTTCCAGCTGATCGTGCGCCTCTTGCCGCGCAACAACGCGTACGCGCCCATTCCCTGGCGAGAGCAGTGGAAGCTCGCGGGGCTCAGCGTGCTCGGCATCTCGTTGAACCAGGCGCTCTTCCTCATGGGGCTTCGGTTGACCACCCCGTTCGCCGTGATGCTGCTCGGCGCGACCATCCCGGTGGTGACAGCTGTGCTGGCGGTGCTCATGCGCCAGGACGTGCTTCGTGCGCGCACGGTGCTGGGGCTCGGCTGCGCGCTGGCAGGCGTCCTCACGCTCACGGGCATCGGGAGCATCGACAAGGGCGCGCTGCTCGTCGCCGCGAACAGCATTGCGTACTCGCTCTACCTCGTGCTCTCGCGCAAGATCGTCCAGAAGCACGGGGCGTTGCCCGTGGTCACGTGGCTCTTCACGTGGGGCGCGCTCGGGTTCTCGCCGTTCGGCGCGCTGCCGCTGTTGCACCAGCTGCCGGAGCTGACCACGCGCGGAATGATGTATCTTGCATACATCATCGCGGTGCCCACGATCATCGCGTACGCGTTCAATGCGTGGGCCCTCGCGCGGACCACGCCCACGATCGTGACGATCTACATCTACCTGCAGCCGGTGGTGACGGCGCTCATCGCGTGGGTGCAGCTGGGTCAGGGCGTGACGGGGCGAACGCTGCTCGCGGGCACGCTCATCCTGACAGGCGTCGCGATCGTGACGCTGGTCGGTCGCCCCAGACCCGCACCCGCCTGAGTCGGCGGACCGCTCGAAACTTGTAGGTTGCACGCACCCGGGGGCGACGGTACGAATGGGCCGCTCATGGATCCGAAGAGCCCCGAGGCCATGCTTCAGATGCTCCGGCGTGGCCAGACGGCCTCGGCGGACTACTGGCGAAGGCTCGTGCCCGGCTGCACCATCACGGACAATCCATTCGCGGTCGCGGCGGTGCCATACGCCGTCGCTGAGGCGCTGGCTGCGCGGCACCTCGCGTGCCTTCGCAAGGAGGGCTACTTCGTGACGCCGCCGCTGCTCGAGCCCGCCGAGATCGAGACGCTGCGCGCGTGCGTGCAGACGGTCACTGCGGCGGGCCATCCAGCGCGCTACGCGCTGTTGTTTGACCAGTTCTATCGTGTGCTCTCGAGGCTCGGCGGACTGCTTGGGCCCGTGCTCGGTGCGCAGTTTCAGATGGTCCCGGACGAGCCGGATGCGTACGACGTGGCGGCGGCGGACGACGCGGCAGGCACCAGCCCGCATCGCGACTCGTTGCGCACGAAGACCAGCGTGGACCTGGACGGAACGCCCACGCTCGTGAACGTCTGGATCCCGCTGACCGACGTTACGCCGCCTGGCTCGTGCATGTACGTGCTGCCCGCGCACGCCGATCCCGCCTATCCACGCGCTCTTGCCGCGCCGCAGGTCGATGACGAAGACATCGCGCTCCGCGGAGCCGAGCTCCAGAGCGTGCGCGCCGTACCTGCACCCGCGGGCTCGGTGATGTGCTGGAGCACGCATCTCATTCACTGGGGCGCGCGCTCGAGCGAGCTCGCCCCGGGGCCGCGCGTGAGCTTCGCCATGTACTTCCAGAGCCGTCGCGCACCGCCGTACCACGCGTTCACCATGGACCTCGGCACACCGCTCCCGTTCGACTACCGACTCTACCTGGTGGAGAAGGTGGTGCGCGATCCGCGAGCCACGAGCACCGCGTGGCGTCACCTGCAGAAGTACGTGCCACCTCGCTGAACGTCCGTCGGACAGTCAGCCCAAAAGCTCGCGGAGCTTCTCGAGCGCGGCGGGGAGCTTCTCTTCGGGCAGCGACCAGCCGATGCGGAAGCCGCTCTCCGCGCCGAAGAAGCTGCCCGGCACGACCAGCGCACCAGTCGTCGCGTTCCACGCCTCGATGTCGGCGCGCAGCTCGCGGCGTCCTTCACGCCACGCGAAACCGAACAGGCCATGCTCGGGGGCGGAGTACCGCCACGCGGGGAAACGCTGGAAAAATGTGGCGACCGTCTCGCGCTTTCGGCCAAGCTCACGCCGCGTGCGCTCGACCAGGGAAGGCGCGCGATCGATCACCGTGCACGCGAGCGCGGCGTGGCTCCACGGCAGGTGGCCGACGCTCGCGAGCATCGCGTTGCGCGCGCGTGCCGTGACCTCCTCGTTCGCGCAGATCCATCCGATGCGGTGAGGTCCCGCGCCATAGACCTTGGTCAAGCTCGCAACGGTGACGACGTTGTCGCCAAGGCGGCGCGCGCTGTCGGGCCAGTGGGCTGCGCCCTCTCCGCTGGCCGCATCGCCGGCGAAGAGCGCCGACGCGAACGGAGCGTAGACCTCGTCGACCACGAGGTACGCGTCGTGCTCAGCGCACAGCCGCGCGAGCTCCGCGATCACGTCGTCCGGAGTGCGCACGCCGGTCGGATTGTGCAGGTTCGTGATCGCAACCGCGCGCGTCTTGTTGGAGATTCGACTGCGCACGTCCGCGACGTCGAGCTGCCACCCGTTCTCCGCGCGGCGCTCCGTGTGCACGACCTTCGCGCCCATCCCGTCTGCAATGCTGACGAGCGGCTCGTAGACGGGATTCTCCACGATGATCTCACAACCAGGAGACAGGAGCGCCGCGTACGCGCCCCATAGCGCGTGCGAAGTGCCCAGCGCAGGCGTGAGCTCCCGCTCGGGCTGGCCGAGGAACGTCGCCAGGTGAGCATTGAGCGAGACGAGCACGCGCGCATCGTCCATGTCCGGCATGGCCGTCGCCTTCGAGGCACCGCCCACCATCTCCGCCCACGGGACGCTGGAGATCCCGCTCGACGCAAGATCGTGCTGCACGCCCGCGTAGCGCGCGATGGCCCAGGACAGGTAGCGAGTCTCTCCGTACACCGTCACTTCCCTTTCAATGTGAGCGCGGCCTCGCGCACAGCGCCGGCGTTCCCGCGCGATGCCACGAGCTTCCCCGAGAGCGCGCCGTCCTTCTTCTCGAGCACCCACGTGCCGTAGAAGCTCGTGGGCGACGCTTGCTTCGGATAGAGCGTTCCGCTCATCGTGTCGCCAGAGCTCGTGCCCGTGAGCACGCTCTCACCGAGCGCGCCGTCGAGGGTGCCCTTCGCCGTCTTGTCCTCCACCGAGAGCGTGATGGTTCCATCGCCGACGCCCTGTGAGCCGTCGTCCTCCGTCTTGCGCGGCGCGGGCTCCGGCGCCTGCTTGCTCGTGTACGTGCCCGCCCACGAGCCGGTGCCGTTCGTGCCGGCCGGCCGCGCGGACCCCAGAGGTGCGGCCCCGTCGCTCATGCCCACGCCCAGCGATGCAGCGGACACGATGGGCGCTGCTGTGCCGGTGGTCGCAGGCCCGGTGCTGCCGCTGCTCTTCGAATCACACGCCGCGATGAATGTGCAGAATGCAACGATCGCGAGGACCCTGGAATTTCCCGTCATGGGCTCACTCTCTCCAGGATGCGCACGCCTACCTCGCCGTCGATCTGCACGAGCTCGCCGCGCGCGACCTCCACGCCGGACACGCGGAGCGTCACCGCCTCACCCAGGCGCTTCCGCAGCGAGATGACGTCCCCCTTGCCAAGGCTCGCCCACTCGCGCGCAGGCATCTCCGCAGCGCCGATCTCCACGCGCACCACGACGGGCGCGTCCGCGAGCGCGACCTCGGTCTTCCCAGTATCTTCCTTCATTGCAGTTGCCTCCGACCACGAAGCGCTCGTGAGCGCTCCGTCGAACACCAAGGACTCCGGCCCCGACACGTTTGCCAAGAGCCCCACCTCACCACGCGGCGCGACGAGCTCCACGCGTCCGCGCGGCACGAGCCCCGCGTCGCCCGTCAGCCCCGCGTCGCCCGTCAGCCCGGCTTCGCCGTCACCGAGCGCGCCGAGCATGAATGCGTCACCTGCGCACAGCTCCGCGATGTCGCGCGCGCGCGCCACGACGGTCCGCCACACGATGCGAAGGGGGAGCGGCGTCGCACCCAGCGATTCGAGCACGTGCTTGCCCCACGGCGGCTCTGGCGACATCTCCGCGAGCGGTCGCGCCATGGATACGCGCGCCTCGAACGCCTCGTGCTCGTGCACCACCGCGAACGACAGCGTGTAGACCTCACCGCCCGCAGCACGCAAGAGATCGCCGAAGAGGCCCGCGCCCGGTCCAGCGGCGGTGACGCGCAGCCTCCGCTCGGCGTACGCGCGTCTGCCCAGCGAGTGTGCGAGTGCGGCGACGGCTCCCACGAGCTCCGGTGGCGGCGGGCGGCTCGTGTCGAAGACCTTGGCGGGCGGCCTCTTGAGCGCGCGCCGGGCGAGCGACGCCGCGAGGGCACCTTCGAGCTCGAGGAGCACGGACGCGCCGAGCGTCGCGTCGTCGGTGGTGGCGATCGCGATTCCGATGAAGTCGTCTGCACCGCGCGGCCGCGACGTCTTTCGTACACGCCGGAGCAGGAGCTCCACGTCGCCCAGGGAAAGCTCCGCCGCGGCGCCGCGGAGCCGCTGGAGG